>DUGC01000080.1 GCA_013331625.1 Candidatus Iainarchaeum sp.
GAAAGTGAACTTGAAAAATTTGAATACAATTTGCTACAAACAATACACGGCTCACCATTGAATATGAGTATAACTGGAAATCGGGGCATGGGCAAAACCGCCATATTAGTTAAAATGGAACAAATCGCAAAAAAAAATCGGTGTCTTGTATTTAGAGTATCAAATTACGAAAGTTTAATAGAAAATGTTACCGACTTGACTAATTATTTAATTTTGGGACTAAAAAATGAATATATTGCTACTATGAGTGTTAATAGCAAAATTATGCAATTTGGAGAATGGGCATCAACACTAAAACCAATAATAACTTACAAGGATGCTACTTTGTCTTTTGAGGAGAAAACAATAACTGCGCAGACAATTTTAAGGAATAACTTTTCTGCATTTTGGGAAAAAGTAAAAAATGAATATTCGGCAGTAATAATCCTTGTAGATGAAGCCGAATCTTTAGATAGGGTTAATGGTGCATTAAGTTTTTTGAGAGAAGTTTTTCAGAGGCTTTCCCACAATTCAAAATATATGGTGGTTTTAGCTGGAAAATTTAATTTTGCGGAAAGAATGTCTGAATCCTTCTCGCCACTAAATCGTTCATTTCCAATATTTCCGCTTACGCCATTTAACGAATCCGAAACAAACACATATATAACTAAAATGCTTTCTTCAGTTGATGTCACCATTCATTCCGAAGTAATAAAAAAAATACAAGAAAAAAGCGAAGGCCACCCATATGTAGTAGTTGAAATGAGCAGTTTAGTCTTCAACTCGTTGCAAGATAACGAACAAACCATAACAATGAAACACTTTGAAAATGCCTATCCTAAAATTATTTTTGAACTGGAAAAGGATTTTTTTAACCCCATGTTTCACCCAGTATCACCAAAGGCCAAGGCTATATTATTGAAATTAGTAAAAATAAATAAAAAACGATTTCTCTTTAAAGAGGCAGTAAAATTAACTGGTATTGAAAGAAAAAATATAGCGCCATACATACAAGAATTAGTAAGAAAGGGTTGTTTGAATAAACCAGAACGCGCAACCTATGAATTTTTCCACAAATTATTTATTGATTTTTTGGAAAAACATGCAATTTCATCGGAAGAGTAACTAATTACAAATCGACTTTAGGTGCAGGTTGGCGACTTTAGGTGCAACCCGGACTTAAAATGCAAAGCCGTTGAATAGCTCTCAACCTTTCGGTAAAAGAGGCTGCTTCACTCCCTTGCTCACCGCGCAGCCCAAAGCGCCTTTTGGTATTTCATCAATTGTTTGCTTTGCAGAATCATTTCCCTGCAGCTTCGCGATTTTTCCAAGCTGCCTGCATGTTGCGCAAATGCTTGAGTTTGAGGGCGAGCCGCAAAGCGAGCACTCCTCAATTGGTTTGGCTTTCGCCTTTGCGAGCAATGGTTTTAGTGAGCGGAATGACGCTAGTATAGAGAACTTGGTTCCCGGCATCGAATCCTCAAGTCCGTTGAGGGCTTTGCGGTATTGGTTGCGCTTTGCCATCCATGAATACGGGCAGCACTCATCCCCGTAGAACCCGATCCCGTTGAAGAGGGCATATGCGATGATTTCCTTTTCGGGAATTTCATAAAGGGGCTTTATGCGCGGCACAAAGCCTTTTGCCTTCCTGCCGCCCGCAATTTCCCCGAGGCGCGAGAGCCTTGCAAGGTCGTTTCCGAATAAGCTCATTGCAATGCTCTGGCATTCATCATCAAGGTTGTGGCCGGTTGCAAGCTTATCGGCCTTGATCTCAAGCGCTTTTGAATTGAGGAGCTGCCTGCGGAACACGCCGCAAAAGCTGCATGCGCTTCCCGCCTCCTTTTTTGAAAATTTTGCCATGACGCCATCCATGCTGGTGCCAAATGCATCCTTGACTTTTACGATGTGAAATGGAATTGCATTTGCCCTGCAATAATTTGCTGCAATATCTATTGCCTTCTGGCGGTAGCCTTCAATGCCCTCATCAACCATTATCGCCTCGATTTTGTTCATTGCGCTTTTTCCAAAAATGCTGCTGAGCAGGTGGAGCGTGACCATGGAATCCTTTCCCCCGCTAACCCCCACGGCGATTTTTTCGCCATATTTCACAAGGCGGTTCATTCGGATTGTTTTCCTCACGCGCGATTGGAAGAATTCGCTAAAATGCTCGGCGCAGTATTTGTGCGGCCCGTAGGGGAGGGTGATCTTGGCGTCCTTTGGGCACTTGTTGCACTTGCCTTCATCGGGCGATACTTGTGCCATGCTATTTTTTTCATGGGAAAGGGGCTTAAATGCAGGGGGGCATATTTGCTTTATTGCGCTTATGCATTCAAGAGGCCTTTTTTTTGCTTCCAACAATCCCTTTTATATTCTTTCTCCCACAGAATTAATTGGTTTAAGGCAGTGATTTAGCCGCATTTTTAGTGGTTTTTTATGAGTTTTTCACAGCATGTAAAAAAGACAATCCAGCTTGAGAATCTGGCTTCCAAGTCAAAGGACTATGCTTATGGTGCCCTTTTCAGGCAAAGGGTGTTTGACCAGCGGCAGTCTGATGAGGCGGTGGTAAGGGCAGAAAGGCCATCAAACCTCCCGCGCGCAAGGTCGCTTGGGTATAAAGCCAAGGCCGGCTTTATCATTGCAGTTGTAAGGGTCCGCAAAGGCTCCGGAATGCACCGCAGGCCTGCAAGGGGAAGAAAGCCAAAAAGGATGGGTGTCAAAAAGCTCACGAGGCGCCTTTCAAAAAAGTCAATGGCGGAAAGGAAAGCCGGAGTGAAATTCCCCAATTGTGAGGTGCTGAACAGTTACTGGGCCGGAGAGGACGGTAAGAGCACTTATTTTGAAGTAATACTTGCCGAGCGCGACAACCCGGGCATCCTTGCGGACAAAAATGTACGCTGGGTCGCTTTAGGTGAGCACCGCAGAAGGGCGGAGCGCGGGCTTACAAGTGAAGGGAAGAAGGGCCGCGGCCTCATAAAGGGAAAAGGCCATGAAAAGAACTACCCTTCGATGAGGGCGCACGATCGGACCGCAAAGTAAACAAATTTAATCCCATTCTCACTATTTTGTGCTATGTGCCTTGACATTGTGCGCTTTGCCGACCCGCAGCTCCTTGGGCGCTACTCGGCGCAGTTCCGGCAGGGCTTTGTTGCTGCAAAGGGCTTTTCAGCGCAGGAACTTGACGCTTTCAATGCGGCAAAGCAGGGCCTGAAGGGTGCAAAATTGTATTCGTGCAAGGTTTTGGAGCGCAATGACAGTTCCGAGCTGCAGCGCTTTTCAAAAAAGGCGGATTTTTTGGCAGCAAAAGGGTTTTCCCCCCAGATGTGCTCATGGGCTGCAAATTCAAAAGGAATTAAGCTGCTCATGCAGCCTTTCAGCCCAGAGCGCTGCTTTATCGACCTTGAAACAGCAAATGTTCTGGCTGGCAACGGCGTGTTTGTCGTGATTTTTTTCAGCGACTTCCTTGAGGCCAAAGGGCTAAAGCTCTCGCAGCTCATAAAGAACGCCTGCGCGTGCGTGAAAATATGCACGAGCGCAGGGGCAAAAATAATGCTTGCAAGCGGCGCGAAATCCGAGCATCAGCTGCGGCAGGCAAAGGACCTCTCATCTTTCGGTGTCCTTTTGGGGATGGGGCGCGAGCAGGCACTTGCCGCAGTGCGTGGGAACCCAAAGCTGCTTTTTTTGGGGGGGGTTAAATGAAACTTCCAACTCTTGAGGAATGCGAAAAGTTCATGGCCGAATTTGATGTCCCGCAAAATGTGAGGGAACACAGTGAGGTTGTGAGGAAGGTTGCAAATTTTTTAGCGCAGAAAATGGTGCGGAATAAAATCAGGGTTGATCTGGAATGCGTCGACCGGGCTGCGCTGCTCCATGACCTTGCCAAGATGTATTGCATCAAAAACAACTGCAGGCACGCATTGCAGGCTGAAAAAATCCTTGATAAGAAAGGGTTTGGCGGGCTTGGGAAGATTGTGAGGATGCACGGGCTTGATGAGGTGCTAAAATTTGGCGCAAAAACCCCCATTGAGGCAAAAATCGTGTGGTATGCAGACAAGCGCGTGAACCACGGCAAGGTGGTTTCCCTTGCCACACGCTATAATTACCTCAAGGGGCACTACGGGTCCATGTCTGGGGCGAAAATGGAGGAAATTATTTCAACTGAAAAGAAAGGCTTTGCACTCGAGCAGGAGCTGCTCTCATTTGCAAGAGTCGGCAGCGGCCTTGAGGGGCTTGAATAGGTGTTTTTTATGGCTGCAAAAAAGAAATCCCTGAACCCGATCCCGCTCTCGCTTCGCGGAAAGAAGAGGTATGTGAAATTCAGGCTGCTCTCGCCAAGGGCCTTTAGCGAAAAAGAGCTATGGGAAAGTGTGCTCGCCACATTTGGGTCGATTTTTGGCGGCAAGGGAGTTGCCGACCAGCGGCTCTGGCTCATAAAATGGATTCCTGAAAAATCCGAAGGGATTGTGCGCTGCTCCATGGAGGAAACCGAAGGGGTGAAGGCCGGATTGCTTTTTGTTGATAAAATTTCCGGTGTGCCGGTGATACCGCTCATTGTGAAGGTTTCGGGGTCTGTAAAAAAACTCAAATGATGTGTGGAATTTCTTAAATTAAAAATATTTAATGTACGCCACAAGCAGCGACACTGCGCTCGTGGCAAGCAGGCACACTATTTCCTTGATGCTATAAAATAGGCTCAGACCCTTTATGAGCGTGTTTGTCGCAAGCACTGACCCGGCCGAGAGGGGATTGAGGTATTTTAGCATTTGTATCCCGGACGGCATGAGCTCGATAGGGACGAACAGGCCGCTAAGGAAGATCAGGGGAAGCGCGAGGACAAGGGTTGCAAGTATTGCGCTTGGCTCATTGCTCGTAAGGCTCCCTATGAGAAGGCCTAATGTGATGAAGCATAGCGAGATGAGCATTGTGCTGACCAGCGTTCCCATGATGCCTCCGTTTAGCTGTATGCCAAATCCCACTATCCCGGCCCCCAGCAACACGAGCTGGACGACAAACAGCACGGCAAGGCTTCCTATGACTTTTTGCACGATGAGCCCTGCCCTGCTCACCGGCATTGTGCGCAACCTTGCCATGACATTCTGCCGCTTTTCGGAAATCAGCGAGATTGCGGTGAGCAATACCCCCGTAAACATTGCCACAAGCGCTATCACGGTGGGGAAGAACTCGGTTGAGAGGTTGGAGATCTTTACTGAATCGGTATAGGATATGGTTGCGGGCTTTGCAAGGAATTCGGGGGAATATTCCTTTATGCCCCTTATTGTCTCCAGGGCATCGGCAAGCATTGCCCTGCTCTCGCGAATGTCCCGCTCAATGCTGGTCTGCAGCTTTTTTGCGTCCGCAATGAACGTTTTAAAGCTTGAAACATATTCCTGCGAATCGGACAGCTCGCGATCGAGCTTTCCCATGGTGGCGATTGCACTGTCCATTTTCGCTATGGCGTCATCGTAAGTGCTTTTTTGGGCGCTTACATTGGATGAGAGGTTGAAGATGTATGAATCCACGATCATTTCCATGCTCTGGGCCCCGAGGGTATAGCGCAGATTGCCGTTCGCATCAGTGTACTTGAGGCCGTTCATATAAAGGCTGTTTGTGAAGGTGCTCTTGAAGTCCTGCAGGAGCTTATGCTGGCTATCAATGCTTGCGCGCGATTGCACGAGCTGCGACCTCATGTTTGCAAGCCCCCGGTTCTGGTCTGCAATGATCTGCCTTATCTCGCCCACGTTTATGCTGCCTGCGCGCTGCTCTATTTCACTGGTCATTTCCTTGGTCTTCCCGAACTCTATGAGGAAACTGTCCACGCGCTCAAGCTGCTCGTGCATTTTCCATTCCTGTGAAACCATCTTTTCCCATATCTTCTGGATGATTGCAACCGAAATCCTGTTTGAGAGCGAATCAATGGTGTATGCTGCAGTGCTCCTGATCACCGCCGCCTGCACAAAATCGGTGTTGTCCAGTATGATGTTTACGCGGTATGGCTCCCTGCTTGAGGGCTTGCTGATTACTATGCCGCCGTCAACCTCATTTTGCAAAACTTTCTGCCTGGCCTCATCTTCAGAATTTGCCTCAATAATGCGTATATTTGGGCTTTTTGCGATTTCTTGCAAAAAGTCGACTTTGTAGCCAAGCGGGTTTGTTGCGGACTGCTCCACAAAATTTGCCCCCTCGTCAATGAAAATTGCCATGGACACGCTTTGTGAAAGGGTAGTTGAGTAGATGCTGCCAAATGTCATTATTGTGAGCAGCGGGAAAAAGATCACAAGGAAAAGCGTTGTGCGCCGGCTCATGACAAAGAGCAGTTCTTTTTTTATGCCCTCGATCGTCCCTGAAAACATGATCAGTTCCCCTTGAGGTCATGGCCTGTGAGGTTGATGAATGCCTGCTCGAGGTCGGCTTCGCGCAGCCTGCTCTTGATGATTTCAGCGCCCATTGTCCGCAGGCACAGCTGCGCTTTCTCATGGAGCTGGGGATTTTTTTTGCGGTAGCGCAAAATCACGCTCGTGCCATTGAGTGAAATGTCAGTATCGTGCATCTGCTTTGCAAGCTCGCACAGCAGCGGGGCGCTTGCGGGGTTTTTGAGCGTGAGGGTGCCTATCTGTGAAATCGTGAATTTTTTTATGAGGTTGTCAGGGGTGTCGAGCGCAACTATTTTTCCGTCGTTGATGAGGCAGACGCGATCGCATAGGGCCTGCGCCTCCTCCATGTAATGGGTTGAGATGCAGATGGTTTTGCCCTCTTTTTGCAGTTCGATTATCTTTTCCCACAGCTCGCTCCTGATTACAGGGTCAAGGGCCACGCTTGGCTCATCTAGAAATATTATCTGCGGCTCCTGTATGAGCGAGATGCATATATTGAGCATCCTTTTATAGCCGCCCGAGAGCTCCTCGGCCCTTTTGCCAAGGAACGGCCCAAGGCTGAATTCGGCCGCATATTTTGCCACTTTCTCCCTTGCCGCCCCCACCTGCGAGGCAAAGTATATGAGGTTGTCAAGGACTGTAAGCTCCCCGAAAAATGAATGCTCCTGCGGCACCATGGCAATTTTCCTCCGGGCGTTATAATCCATCCACATTTCCCGCCCGCCCAGAAAAATGCTGCCGCCTTCAGGTTCGAGCGTTCCTGCAGCTATTTTCATCATTGTGCTCTTTCCGGCGCCATTTGGCCCCAAAATCCCGAGTATTTCGCCTTCCATTACCGAAAAAGAAACGGAATCAAGCGCCCTTTTTGATCCAAATGACTTGGAGATCTTCTCAAACCTCAAAATCTCCTGCGGGGCCATGAGGTAATTTTTACGCAGGTATGTATAAAAAGGGTGGCTGCAAGTTTAGCCTGTTTGAGTAGGCTTTTGGAGGGGGGGTGGAAAATGCGCTAAACGCCCCAATTGTGGCATTTTCCATAAATTCCCGCTCAATCACTTCCGCTCAGCATTCAGTGCAAAATTTTTGGAAAATTCCGTTTCTGGTATCCATATATTTAAACTAAGGCTTGGGTTCCCCGTTGGTTGCCTTTATATTACTTACTGCTAAGAATTACTATAATCAAAGCTAAAAGAGAGTGATTTATCTGTATCCAGGTTCTAACCAGTCGGCTAACTATGATCGGGCAGCAACTATGTTTTCGCCTGACGGCAGGCTATATCAGGTCGAATACGCCTCCAAGATAGTTTCGCAAGGGACAATGGGCGTTGCATGCAAGTATGCTGATGGCATACTCTTTGGTGCTGACAAGAAGATTTCAAGCAGGCTCCTTTTGCCAGATTCCATTGAGAAGATTTTCCCCATTGATGACCATATTGTTGCTGTTTCGGCAGGGCTTGTGGGGGATGCGAGGCGGCTTGTGGGGATTGCGCGCCAGAAGGCACAGGAAAACAGGCAGTATTATGAGGAGTCTATCCATGTCGAAAACCTTGTGAAGGAGGTTTCAAACCTCAAGCAGATTTTTACTCAGTATGGCGGAATGAGGCCTTTTGGGGTTTCATTCATTATAGGCGGAATTGACAATACAGGCAAGAGGCTTTTTGAAACAGAGCCTTCGGGAGCGCTTGCTGAGTACCACGCAATAGCCATTGGCAAGAACAAGAACAAGGCGATGGAGTATTTTGAAAAGGAGTGGAAGGATAACCTTTCAAGGGATGCTGCAGCAAAGCTGCTTCTCAAGGCGCTTGAATTAGGCCTTGATGAGAAGGAAAAGCTTGACCATAAGAGGCTGCAGTTCATGTATATTGATTCTGCAAGGAAATACACTTCTCTGTCCGCTGATGAGATCAAGGGCTTTTTTGCAAATAAGAAGGAATAGGGGTAGCGTTTAAGATGGTGCGCACGGAAGACGCCGTGATTGCTAGGTTTGAGCATTCAGGCGAAAAGTTCGAGATACTCGTTGATCCTCACCTAGCCATGGATCTCAAGCAGGGCAGGGCTGTGGACTTTGGGGACCTGATGCTTATTGACACTATTTTCAAGGATGCCAATAAGGGCGAGGAAAAGAGCGAGGAGAGCCTGCGCAAGGTATTTGGCACGACTGACAAGAAGGCCATTGCAACGCGCATAATAACTGAAGGGGAGATCCAGCTCACTACCGCGCAAAGGAAGGAAATAGCCGAGAGGAAGAGGAGGGAAATTGTTACATTCATTTCAAGAAATGCGATGAACCCGCAGACGGGCGCCCCGCATCCTGTGCAAAGGATCGAGACTGCGCTTGAGGAGATAAGGTTCAGTGTTGACATAAGCAGGCCTGTGAGGGACCAGATCAATGAGGCAATTAAAAGCCTCAAAAGGCTTTTGCCGATTTCCCTTGACAAGCTAAATATTGCAGTAAGGATACCTGCCCAGTTTGCGGGCAAGGTGTCTGTGGTGCTCCACAAGTATGACCTGAAAAAAGAGGAATGGCAAAATGACGGCAGCCTTGTAGCGCTGCTCGAGGTCCCTGCAGGGGTCAAGCAGGACCTGTTCAATGAGCTCAACCACCTCACACATGGGGAAGTTGAGTCGAAAATACTTGATGCTAAGAGGTGAAGAAGGATATGACAAAAAGACTGGTAATTCCTGGCGAACTTGTGACCGAGGAGAGGAAAAAGCTCGGTTCGCACGTGTTCGTGAGGGAAGGAAAGATATATTCGGATTCAATGGGGCTTGTAAATGACGAGGCTGATTTTGCTTCCGTTGTGCCCCTTGAGGGCAAGTACATGCCGCAGCAAAATGATGTCATAATCGGGGTGATAACTGCGGAAAGGTTCGCAGGGTATAGCGTTGACATAAACAGCTTTTACCCGAGTTTTGTGTCAAAAAAGGAGCTGCGCGAGGTTTTAAAGCCCGGCAGCATAATCTCTGCAAAGATCATGAAAGTAAATGAGCTCAACGAGGTTGAGCTTGGAAGCATAAGGCTTTTTTTTGGCGGGGAAATAATACAGGTCTCGCCGGTGAAGATCCCGCGCGTGATAGGCAAGGAGGGCTCGATGCTCAATATCCTGCGCGATGGCACAGGGTCCAACATAATTGTCGGCAGGAATGGACGCCTTTGGGTTAAGGGCGGCAACACTGATCTGCTGCGAAAGGGCATCTTGAAAATTGACAGGGAAGCGCACCTTGATAACCTTACAAACAGGATTTCGGGTTTTCTGAACGCGGAAAACGGCAACAAGAAGCCTGTAATGGCTCAGGATGAAAGCTTAAACGGAGAAGGTGAATGAATGGCAAAGAAGAAGGAAGAACAGGTCGTGTACGTGGACTCAAAGGGCAAAAGGCTCGACGGAAGGAAAACGGATGAGCTAAGGCCCATAAAGATAACCGCAGGGGTCATCCCCCGCGCCGATGGTTCGGCATACCTTGAGTGGGGCCAGAACAAGGTGTTTGCGGCCGTTTACGGGCCGCGCGAGTGCCTTCCAAAGCACACGGCATCGCCTTACAAGTCGGTAATAAAGTTTGAATACAGGATGGCGACATTCAGTGTTCCTGACAGGAAGAACCCAAAGCCCGGGCGGCGTGAGGTGGAAATTTCAAAGGTGTGCGGCGAGGCTTTGGAAAAGGCCATTTTTGTCGAGAAGTTCCCGAACACGGCAATAGATATCACCGTAGAAATTATTGACAGCAATGCAGGCTCAAGGATTGCAGCGCTCACAGCGGCATCAGTTGCGCTTGCGGATGCAGGCATACCCATGCGCGACATGGTGTGCGGCACAAGCGTTGGCAAGGCAGGCGGAAAGATAATAGTCGACCTTGACAAGAACGAGGAGGATGCACCTGACGCTGTCGACATCCCGGTGGCAATGCTGCCAAATTCCAAGGAAATCGTGCTTTTACAGCTCGATGGGATACTTTCCCGCAAGGAATGGGACGAGGCATACAAGCTTGCGGAAGCTGCCGCGGCAAAGGTATATGAGATACAAAAGGAAGCCTTGAAGGCAAAGTACGCCATTTCAAAGGAAGATGAAGTGGCTCCAGTCAAAGGGGTGGAAGGATGATTTCAGAACTATGGGACCTGAGGGTTGACAAGGTTGTTGCCGACCTCAAGGAAGGCAAGAGGATCGACGGCAGGAAAGTCGACGAGCTCAGGAAAATAAGCATCACAAGGGGCATTAGCGAGAATGCCGACGGCTCTGCAAGGGTTCGGCTCGGGGAGACTGATGTCATTGCGGGCGTGAAAATGGTTCCAGGCGAGCCTTATCCGGATTCGCCCGGCGAGGGGAGCATCAGCGTTGGTGCCGAGCTTTTGCCAATGGCTGACCCTGAATTTGAGGTTGGCCCTCCAAGGGAGGAGGCAATTGAGCTATCCAGGGTCGTTGACCGCGGGATCCGCGAGAGCAAGGCGATAGATTTTTCCGACCTTAGCATCGTGGAAGGCGAGAGCGCATGGATCGGCTTTGTCGACCTTTATGTGCTCAATAATGACGGCAACCTCTTTGATGCATGCGGCATGGCGGCGATGGCTGCTTTGCTTGAGACAAAGATGCCAAAGCTTGATGGTGGCAGAATAGTGAAGGGCGAGTATGCCGGAAAGCTCAAGGTGAAGGCAAAACCGGTCCTTAATACCTTTGCCAAAATCGGCAGTGTAATTGTCGCTGATCCCATCCTTTCGGAAGAGAAGGCAATGAGCTCAAGGTTTTCAGTGGCACTGATGGATGACGATACCATTTCGGCGTTCCAGAAAGGCCTTCCGGGCTCATTTAAGGTTGAGGAGATAAACTCGGCAATCGACATAGCTGCAAGGAACAGCAAACAAATAAGAAAGCTATTGTAGGGGTAATTGGGTATGGGTAATACGGAAAAAGTTGCAAGTACCGGCCGTTTTGGCTCAAGGTACGGCATAGGCATACGCCGCAAGCTGCTAAAGGTCGAGCCTTTGCAGTTCCAAAAGCACAAGTGCCCGAACTGCGGCGCCCCAAGGGTCAAAAGGCTCAGCAAGGGGATTTTCGAGTGCAACAAGTGCTCCCATAAGTTTGTCGGCGGCTCATACCTCCCGCAAACGCTTGCAGGCGGCATCATCTCAAAGATGGTGAGCCAGAAAGTGTTTGTTCCTGAAATGGTTGAAGCCCTGGCAAAGGCGGCAGGCGAGGAGAAAGTGCCATCTGAAGGGGGGAGTGCAGCAACTGAAGGCGATAGGCCTCCAGAAGAAGTACCTTCAGAAAAACCAGAAGGGGGTAATTGAATGTACAAGTGCTTGCAGTGCGGAAAGGAAGTCAGTTCGCTGATCACCGGCACGATAAGATGCCCGGGCTGTGGTTTCAAGGTCTTTGCAAAGACCCGCGACCCGGTGGCAAAGACGGTGAAGGCCCTTTAAATTTCCTTTTCTGGTGCTTAAAAATGGCATTTAGCGCTGAAAAGGAATTTGATTTCCCTAATTCCCGCTTTGCCAAAGCTGCCCTCGGCGCACTAAGGCCTGAACTGGGGCGGGATTTTGAGAAGCGTTCAAAGGTGTCCATAGAAACCAATAAAAACATTGTTTTGCTAAAGATCGTAGCTGATGATGGGTGGGCGCTGAACGCTTCGCTTCACTCGCATACAAGGCTACTTGAACTTTGCAATGGAATTTCCATGCTAGAGGTGTGAAGAATGGCTGATATGAACAAGGCAATTTCAGAATTTGAAAGGGGCAGGGTGCAGCTTTCTGCAGTCGAATCACAGGCCCAGACCCTTACAATACAGGGGCAGGTGCTTGACGAGGCGCTAAAGGAACTCAAGGATACCAAGGAAAAGAAGGTTTACAAGGCGGTAGGAAACATCCTGATTTCAACCGATGTAAAAAAGCTTGAAAAGGAGCTTTCAGAGCAGAAAGAGACAGTTGAGCTGCGCATAAAGACCGTCAAAAAGCAGGAAGAGGCGCTTTTGGAAAAGCTCAACAAGCTAAAATCTGAAATAGAGGCAGGCCAGAAGGGCGGGGAGACGAAGGAAGAGGCCAAATGAATGCCACTCAAAAGCTTTTCACCGCTCTATGGCAGGAGAATCCTTATTTTAACGCATGCGGGCTGCGATGTTGACGCGCTCTCAAGCGCTGCAGCAATCCATTTTTCGCTCAAGGGTAAGGCGAGGACCATAATAGGCATCCCTGAGCACATGAATAATTCGAGCGCGGCGTTTGCAAAAAACCTTAAACTCCCTTTTACGGTAAATCCTTCCCTTGATGGCTTTGACGCGCTGCTTTGCGTGGATTTTGGCAGGGCAGTGATGGCCGGTTCATATGGTGATAAACTGGATTCTTTCAGGGGCGAAAAGTTCCTCATAGACCACCACTCCGCAAGGCAGGATATTGCCCCGCAAAAAAATGCACTCGTTAAAAGCAATGCCATTTCCACAACTGAAATAGTGCACGATCTTTTGAAAGCTTCCAAGGTAAAAATTCAGTCAAGGGCATACCTTTGCATTGCCGCAGGCATCATCAGCGATTCCTCCTCGTTTATGGTGGCAGACCACGAGACATTTTCAATAATGGCCGAAGTGATGAGGGGCGCAAAAGCATCTTACGCGCAGATAGTGTCGCTCTTTTCAGTTGAGCGCGACCTGTCGGAAAAAGTGGCGTGCCTGAAGGCCTGCCGGCGCTGCAGGATTTTCCGCTCAGGCGATGCGGTTGTGGCAGTTGCCGACATCGGAGCCTTCGAGGCTGACGCTGCAGGCGCGCTCGTGCGCGTTGGCGCAGACATCGCATTCTGCGGATACTCCGACAAGGGCTCCGTGAGGGTGAGCGGCCGCCTCAATAATGCGTGGGCAAAGCGCAACGGAATAGGCCTTGCAAAAGATGTCTTTGCCCCGCTGGCAAAAGAACTCGGCGGCGAGGGCGGGGGCCACGCGGGAGCCGCAGGCTACAATGGGAAAGGTGAATCGGTTGAGCCTGCGCTGTTGAAATGCGTCGGACTTGTGAATGGATTCTTTTCAAAAAAAGCAGGGAACGCTTCGCAGGTAAAGGAATATAGTTGAAATTTCTTTGGCAGCCCATATGCTAAATCATTCTTTCTTGGCATAGTGCCTTTGGGCATATTCTTCCCGCAATAGGGCCATCGGAAAATAAAGCCTATTTGTTCAACCATTTGGTTGATTGGGTATAAACCATGCATTAATTACCCTGCCCTGCGCATTCTCTCTGATGAGTGAAGGAGGGAAGATTAGAAATTGCGGATTTTCCTTTGTATGTGGTTATTAATGAGTTCTGGGGCGTATTTTATGGGGTGGCTGGGTTGAGGCTGGTACTTGCCGGCAATATGCTAGTGGCAGCGATTTTCCTTTTGCTCCTAATCTTCCCTATAACAGCCACTGCAAACAAATTCAGCACCGAATACGCCAGCCAGCAATCGGCTTCTTTTGCGGAAAAAAAGTTCGAAAATGAAAAGTGCTTTGGCTGTGAGCAAACACTCCTAGATGTTTCAGATGCCGCGCTGCAGCCTCTGGCAAGAAGCATCTGTGCAAAAAAATCAACACTGCAAAGCCAGCAGGTGGCAAGGGCGAAAATTGATGGGAAAATAGAGGGGCAGGCCGCCACGGAAAAAATATCTGTCATTGTTGAAGCGGTTGATCAAAAGGCCGTGCTGGAGGCAGCGGCAATTGTTTTGCAAAGCGGTGGCAAAGTGGCCTTTGCGGGAACGGTTGGCAATGTAGTTTCCGCCAAGGTTCCAAGGGACATGCTGGAAAAAATTGCGTCCCACCCCCAAATTAAAGGGGTTTTTGCTGATGAGGAAGTCTCTGTTTCACTTTCCGAGGCCCTGCCACAAATAGGGGTTCCAAGTGGACAGGAATTGCCATTTAGCGGAAAAAGAGTGAGGGTTGCGGTGATCGATACCGGCGTAGAATCCACGCATTCAATGCTTGCTGGCAGGGTTGTTGCGGAAGCTGATTTTTCTGGCGATGGGACGGCAGTTGATCTGCACGGCCACGGGACGCACGTAGCAGGGATAATTGCTGGCACGACTATTAGCGGCGGGATATTTCGCGGTGTGGCGCCTGAAAGCCAGATAATAAATGCAAAAGCGCTCAGCAAAAGCGGAAGAGGGAAAATCTCCTCAATAATAAATGCCGTGAATTATGCGATTAATCCGGATGGAAATATTTTTACGGGTGATGGCGCAAGGATAATAAACCTGAGCTTTGGCACGGCCCAAATAGATGAAAATTCGCCGCTCGAATCCGCCATCAGGGCTGCAGAGGCGCTCGGAGTTGCAGTCGTTGTTTCCGCCGGAAACTGCGGAATTGAAGCGCCAAGCCCATCATGTAACGGCTTTACTGGCGTGACTTTTCCGGGCAGAGTGAAAGAGGCAATAACCATAGGCTCGGTTGATGGCAATAATTCCATTGCAGGCTTTTCCTCCCACGGAAACATCAATGGTTATGGGCTAAAGCCGGATCTGGTAGCCCCGGGTACTGGGATTGCGAGTTCATGGATCGGAAATACTGTTTTGGCTCAGAGCGGTACTTCGATGAGCGCGGCGTTCGTTTCAGGCGTTGCAGCCCTCATGATTGAAAAAAATCCGCTCCTCTCGCCTCAGGAAATAAAAAACATTCTGGCAAAATCGGCTAAAGACCTCGGGTTGGAAGGCCCAGATGACCTTTATGGGTTCGGGCTCGTTGACGCGAACTTGGCACTCAATGAAATTGATTTGGTGCAATCCGGCACCATAGTGAAAACACTCGATTCCACCAGCGCAAAAATCGGCATTGAAGACGAGCCATTCAAGACAACGATCAAGTTATACAATCGGGGAAATGAAACCGCGATAATCCGCTATTATGCCGCAGACAAGTGGCTCACAGCCGGTTTTCCGCGTGAAATTCCTGCAGGGGAAGCCTCTTACATTACTCTGAGTGCCAATCAGGCTCAATTGGGGATCGGATGGCATGAAACCGATCTGATGCTCGCAATTGACGACTACATACTAATGCACAGCNNCGTCGGCGATGCGTCCCTTGATCAGGAGTTCGAGATCGAAATATCGCGTCCCGGAGTGATTCTCATTGACGGACTTGGCGAGGGCAATAAAATTGCAAGGGGGAAAACACTCGCATTAACTGCAAAATATTCCCCTGTCGTATTTAGCAGCGGCGGCAATTATTACGGAAACCTTCTCATTGAAGGGCCAAGCAGCTATTCATGTGATACTGCGCTAAAGAGTTACTACCAGCCCGGCTCCACCGGTACGCAAGCGCATTTCACTTATACAGTCCCAACTAACGCCCCACTTGGGGGCTACAGCATCAAATCCTATTCGTGGGAAGAGTGCACAGGCCAGCAATACACTGGCACATGCTATCCAAGTTCTAGTTATTCGTGCAAAACCCCCTCATACATAAACCTTTACACAGTGCAGCAGGCATTTACTGTTGTGGCAGGGTGCGGGGAAGGGATTTGCTGCAATACGCAAAATGGGACCTTCAAGGGCACTGGCGCCATATGCGCTCAAAACAAGGGGCAGGAGTATTACTGCGACGGGAAAAAAGGCGGTACCCTCAAAAAAAGGGCCATGAACCAGTACTGTTCGGGCGCGAGCGCTGCATGTGAGGGAACGGAAAAATGGGGCGGGTATGAACAGGTGGTAAAATGCCCCCCGAGCCAGTTGTGCGATGCAAGTGCGGGCGCATGCGTTGACGACCCCGTGACATGCTATTCAGATTCGGACTGCGGCCCTACTGGCTGGATTGGGCAGATAGCATGCTCCAGTGAAAACTTTGGCGGGGACGTAATGCAGGATCATGTCACGAATACATGCCTCAACAAGGGAACATTGCAAAGCACATGCGCACCGCAAATAACCGAAAAAATGGCCAAAAACGACTGCAGCGAAAAGCAAAAATGCGTGCAAGACGACACTGGTTCCGTTGCATGCATAACCCCTGACAAGGATTCATGCACGGACGCTGAACTTGGCAAGAGCTGGTGCAACAGCAACGCCACTGTCGAAACCTGCTATTTCGACTCAAATACCCGTAGCAACAAGAAAAAATTCGAATCCTGCAGCATAGGTGTATGTGCCGACAATGGGGCAGGATTTGCACACTGCAACAGCGCTCAGAGCCAGTTCCAGATACAAATCGAAGAATCAGCACTAGGAATTCCTGTCTACAAACAGCCGGGAGACAAACTCAAGGTCGATTTCCACTCAAACCAAAGCGTTGACATAAGCATTACAATCAATTACGACGAAAACGCTTTCCAATCTATTTCACCTGAATGCGCCTCAGGTTCGGCAAAAACAATTTCAAAAGGCGAAAATTATTGTGATTATATAGTAAACGAAAGCGCTGCGAAAAGGCCTTACGTGTTCCTCGCCTTACGCGGAAACTCCTCAGCCTCAAGGCTCATAAACGTCTCGATGCCAATGACACTCATAATAACCGACTCCCAAAAGCTTGCACAAAGATATAGCAGAGAATCCGGAGCCGAACCAAAAGTAAAAAGCCTCATGCAAAAAATATACCTAAAAGCATACGAAAACCAGGGAGTAGTCTACGACCTCGCGGATTACAGGGATGAAATTGGGGTGCAACCCCCGTGGAACCGTTTCGATCAGTACAATGAAAGGCTTGACAGCGCGACAATTGGCCCCGTGAATGACTATGTCATTGCAGTATCAAACTTTGTAAAATCACGCTGCCCGATCGAGTACTGCAAGCATGTGCTCATTGTGGGGGATGATTATGTTATGCCTCTTTGGAGGGATGTTTCTTTAGGGCAAGTAGTGTTTTCTGATAGCGTTTATGCTTCTACTGGTAAAAGTGGTTCAAGGGCTAGTTTGCTTCCAAAGATGAATTCTTCAGGTGGCTTTGATTCTGATGGCGATGGCTGGAGTGATGAAGAAGAAATCTGGATTCACACAAATCCAAATAACAAGAACGATAATTTCTGTGAAAAACTCCCTTCTTTGGGAAAACTCCTTGACGGAACGCTTGAAATACAATATTGGGTTGACATGTTCAACCGGGTTGCGCTCGGCAGAGATCAGTTTTCTTCCCAGAGCGCAGACTACCTGCCTGCCGCAGCAAGGGGGCTATTGGCAGGAATTTATTACGGTGTTACGGGAGGAGTGAATAGTGATGTGGAACTGGCAGGTGTGATAATCCACGTACTCATAAACATTGACTCTTACATTGAAGCAATTAGGTTTATGATAGACTACTTTGTAAACCAGCTTCCAATGCAATGCTCGATCATAAAGAACGGGGCAAATGCTGCAGGCGGAATGCCCTCAACTTATCTCAATGAAGTAGTGCCATCAATCTATGCTGATGCAAAAAGCAACTTCCCCGGAAAAAATCCGGGTTGGGATGAAAAAGACGAAAACGTATTTTCAGATGCCTATTTTGCAGGCTACCATATAGGCTACATTGCCGAGCAGATAGCAGTTGCAAAGGGCGCGGGAAGAGTGCTCAAGGCAGGAGACGCAATGAAAGGACTCGAAACAGGGCACATGGCAAAAAACGCGGGAAAAGAAGCGCTGGAGATCATCAGCAAAGAAACCGAGGTGGCAATAATAAGGCTAAAAGGCCTTGGAGCAACAGACGAAATGATAGAAACAATGCTAAAAAAAGGTGCAACCCCTAAAGATGTCTACAATGCAATCAAAAGAACTGATGATATTGACGTAGTTTGGTTAGATGAACAAAAATCATGGGGGCATGTTGTGGAAAATGAACATAACATCCAAATCCAAAATGCATTAGGGTTGCCTAACATGGAAAATGCAGTTAAGGATAAAATTTTGGATGCTGCAAAAAATGGAGAAAAATCAATAGATGACCCATATTTGATAATCAATAACTACCAAAATCCGATTACAAGTAACTGGTATGAACTACGAGTTGTACTATGGGAAACATCAAATAGTGCTATAAAAACAGCTTACCCGCGGAGAATATAGGTGATACTATATGACAAACAAAGATATGTACTTTAACAAAGGAAAAGTAATCAAGTCTATTGTGGATGAACCTGCTCGTGAAACACACATTAAAATTATATGCAATGATGCTGAGCCATTTGTTTTCTTTGACTCGTCAAATTCCANNTCAAATTCCAAAGCAAGAAATGGAGACATAATTTTATTTGAACTAGAACACTTGCCTTCTGTCAAACTATCAAATGAAAAAACCGCTAAAATACAAATTAAAAATTATGATGCGCCGATATTTGAATCTAAAATAATATCTGCAACTGGAAAAATTATTCATATAAAAAGAAGAGAACGCAAGGAGTTGGCGGACAATTTAATTATTGATATTGGAAATATTTTTGTTTTAACACATTATTCAGGAACAGAGAAGATTAAAGAAAATGATTATGTAAAATTAGGCCCAATAAATTTTGGAAAAGTAATACGTCGGCTAGGAACTAAAAACAGTAATAAACAATCTGATGTGCATCGTTTGCCGAGGTATAAAAATGAGTAAGCTTTTTTTAAAATTGGCAACCATAGTTTTTATTGCCGGTTTTGTCAGCGCATACGAAAACCAGGGCGTGGTATACAATTTGAAAGATTACCGCGAAGAAATAGGAACACAACACCCATTCAACACATTCAGCGGCTATGGAGAAAGACTCGATAAAGCCACAATCTGGCCAGTAAACGACTACGTCACCGCAGTAGCAAACTTCGTAAAATCACGCTGCCCGATCGAGTACTGCAAGCACGTGCTCATCGTGGGGGATGATTTTGTAATTCCTATGGGCAGGGAGAACTTCATTATTGGCGAATCCCAAAACATTACTGCCCAAACCTTGTTTTTCGACAGGGCATACGCGCCGAATACAAGAAAAACAATGGCAGACACCGAACAACTTTTCGGAAAATACAGGAAAATCGCATTTGTAGTGCCTGAAACAACAAATGAAAAGCTGAGGGAAGCCATAAATTACCTCAAAACCACTTTAAAGAATAAATACGGAGTTCAGGACAGCGACATCGAAGAATACAGGTCAAGTGAAATAAGCTGCCGCTATTACCCGATGCACCCGCTTGAAGGCAAAACAATAGTGCTTATTGGCACTAAAAGCACAAACAACCTGTTTTCATGCGTAAATTCCCTTGCTGAAAAAGAAGACGCATTCACCATACAAACGAGCCCTTGGAGCATTGGTGGCTACCAAAACATAATGATAATAAATTCTCAATACCCCGAAATCGTGAACATCAGTGCATACCTGATTGAAAAAGACATTATCCGAAAAAGGGATTTCACCGAAATTGAGTATTTCAATGACCAGATTAGAACATGTGACACGTTCAGCTGGCTGCCATTTGTCGGTGACCTTGGAGAATTCTGCTCGGTTGGCGTTGGCTGCTTTGTTAGCGGTTCCAAAGAACTCATCGAACTTGAAGACAACGGAGCGACATTCTGGTGCTCATGGCAAGGCGCAGCAGTCCTGATAGCCCCGTCATATATTGGGAAAGGGATTAAAGTCGGATCAAAGCTCCTAAGGCCAGCTTACGTGAAATACGGCAGCCGTTTTGTAGATGAACTAATTGAAAAAATCACCCAAAAAAACAGCCCTTCGTTAGGGGCGTCAAAAGCAAAGGAAATAGCTGAAAAAACAATGGAAATAACGGGAAAATCCCAAAAAAACTGGACAAAAGAAGAAGCAGAAGGGCTCTCAGAAATCCTTGCGCTAAAAGGCAGTGACTATTATGACAACACATTAATGTCAATTGGCGAAGACAGTGCGCGCAATTTCTCAAAAGGCGTCAAAAGAGGCGCAATAAATCCAATAAACATCGAGCCAACAAAATTCAAAGAAATTGACGAAGCATACAAAAGAATTGGCATAGATGACGCATTAGAAATTACCAATGTAACAAAACAATCAGACCAACTAGAAATGCTAATCAAAAACGAAACACACGGCGGAACAAAAATAGGAGACAAAACAATAAACGGAGTGACAAGGATGACAAAAGGGGAAATTCCACCAAACGAAGACGGGTGGGGGTGGATAAAAATAAAGTTGAAACATGTTTTAGGGCAACCAGTTAATGGAAAGACTGGGACGACTTTTAAACAAGTTTATGGTGAAGGAACTGAAATTTCTGAGGATACTGTCAAAAGATGGGTTGATGAAAATATACAAAATCCAAAAAAGATTATTTCTAATGAAAATGATCGATTTGAATATTGGTATAAACCCATTTCTGGAAAACCTCCAATGGTAACTATTATAGATAATAGTGATAAATTTTTTAAAGGAAAAATAGTTACATCATATCCAGAACCTGATCCTGCGAGGTGGCCAGATGGGCTCATTTAAAATAAACTATAGATATTCTAATAAAAAAAGTCTTGAAACTTCAATAGCAAAATATCCAAAGGAAACAGGCCCTTTTACAATTACTTCAACTACTGCATATATTAGTATAATAATTGATGGTAAATTAGTTGAAGGTGCTCACTGGGAATCGTCAAATTTTAGCGAATTAGCAACTACATCTACATGGCTATGGGATTTTTGTTTACAATTAACTTCAGGAGTAATAAAAATAAACGACAGAAAACTGCATAAACTACTTCTGATAGATGATCCAACAATACTTACTTTTGTAAGAGAATACGGGGTAGTGAACATAACCGCTTCTGCAGGGCATACCCCATCACAAACTAAAGTACCATATTCTGAGTTTATGCACGAAATATTTTTATTTGTCAATTCATTTGTTTCTGACTTGCTTTCGATTAATCAAAAAATTTTGGAGGATAATCAATTCAAACAGATCGTTGAAGGTCGTGACAAAATCAAAAAAATGCTTGAGGAGGCTAACAAATGAATTTCTTAAAAGGAATCATTGGCAACAAAGGCGAAGTTAAGATTGACCGGTCTTTGGATGGTTCGCATGGCAGTCATTGGGACGCCACAGTATTAGACATGAATGAATTAGAGCACGTTATGACTGAATCCGCACACCCTCGTTACCTTACCAAACTCACAAAAGCAGAATTTGCTGGCATTGGCGAAAAAGTCGTCTTAGTGGCAAAATACGAGTTGAAAGACCCACTTTATGCATATATACTAAGAGTTGAAACTAAAGAGAAACACTATGAGTTGGCCACAGGTTATCCTGTGATTGAAACAGCAATTTCATACCCTTGTAAGATTTCAACTGTTTATGAATGGCCGATAAAAATAGAGGCACAAACTGAAGGGAATGTAAAAGATCCGCCACTCTCTTTCTTTGCAACAGACTATTTCCTCAAAAAGAAAGATTACCTTGCCAATAAAACTCACAGCCTAAAACTTTCAGGAATAGCCTATGCAATTGAAAGGCTCAAACTGGAAAAAAATACACTGAAAGATAAAGATGGAAAAGAACTCAACATATCAAGAATGAAAATGATCTTTCCACTTAACTCATTCGACAGAGAGCATCATTGGATGATAGACGACTACACCATAAGAGGGGAAATAAAGTCAATGAAAAAAATCCAATCAAAATTAGTTTCTGGCTACATACTCAAACTTGATATAAATCCACTTGAAGAAGTAGAAATCTTTGCCTCTGAAAAATCTATTAAAGGCGACTTAAAGACAGGGGATATGGTTTCCGCGTGGATTTGGTTACAAGGAAAATTGGCTGAGGAAGAATGGGACGTTCTTGGTGAAAAAGATGAAAAATAGCCCGCGTTTATTTTTTTTGTTCGTGCTACTTGCTGCATTACCAGCTAGCGCATTCGCTTCCCAGTATTCTTTTGAAACCGCGGCCGTCGGGAGGGTTCAGGGGACTTCTTTGGATGAACTGGATAGCGCACTGGATTATGATGAGATTAGGGTTGATGGCGCGAATTATTTCACGAATCAGGACATTTTGGAAAACTCAAAAATAGCCATGCCATCGGATTTGAAGAATGCCCAAGAAACCGATTACATCCTAAAAAAGGTATACGGATACCAAAACACGATGTCCACCCAGATTTGGGTTTCTGGGGGCATAACCTCCAATAAAACCAGTTTAAATCGTGCGGTCATACTCCAGTCAAATGGAAATGTGGAAAATGGGCAATTGAAGTTGGAAGACAGCTTTGGTTATGAGCGGAAAATTTCAGATGTAAAATTAAATGACTCGATTCAGGGAGGAAACCTTGTAATAACAGACGTTGACTATTCCGGGAATTATTTGCCGACCATGGGGAAAGACGAATCATTCAGCTCGCAACTTTCCGGAAAATCCGGCGCACTTGTTGCAACAAACGGCTTTTCCAATACCGCATTCGTAAAATCGCTTATTTGTTCGCTTGCCTTGCAGGATTATGCGTATGAGGAAAATCCTTACTACAAATTCAGTTCTCTGGGGGACAGAGTCAGGAATGCGAAAAATAATCTGGCCGAATTTGAAACAGGGGAAGATAAAACAACCGCAACTCATTTCAATTTGTATGGCCTGCCTTTTGCAAAGACAGGCGGTAAAAAAGTTTCGAACGATGAACTGAGCAAATATTGCTTCGACTTTGCAAAGTACAACACCTTTCCATCAGTGCAAAGCGTTTCTGTGCAGGCACAGCAGGAAAATGGCTCGCTGCCCCTTTTCACAAAAAGCATTTCCCTTGACTTCTCTGATTACTCAATTGTTTCGGAAAATGGGTTTGAGATAATAGAGTTGAACGGGGCGATGCAAAGGCTTAGGGAAGGGGAACTCGTTTTGCCGCAGGCTGTCGTGGAAATGGAATTCCCGCTAGGCACA
>DUGC01000051.1 GCA_013331625.1 Candidatus Iainarchaeum sp.
ATTCTTCGCGGCTTGCGGAATATGCTATCACTTATTCGCGCTCATGGCTTCGATTTTTTGCGCGTGCTTGCCGCGGTGTTTCTTTTTATGGGGTTGCGAGCGTTCCTTCTCGCGCTTTTCTCCAAGCTCTTTTATCTTTTCCATTTCCTGCGCAGTATATGGCTTTGCGAACTTGCGGTACATCGTTTTTGCCCAGTGCTCGGGCTGCTTTTTGCGCAGCTTGAATTCTTCTTCAAGGAGCTTTTTTCGCATCTTTTCGTTTGGAGTCATTTTGTCTGCGGCCATGAAAATATTGCCTTTTTGTAATATTTAAAGCCTCTGGTACCGTCCTGCCGATGGAAAATCCGTCCGTATCTGTTGCTTTGTTTTTTAGTATCAACCGGCAAGTTGAGAATGCATAAACCGTAAATATATTATTTCACGTGAATCAATTATTTANNCGGCCTTTCCCGCCACGAATCGCTTGCAGCGCTAAATTCGCTCCAGCGCCGCGGGATCATAAATGAGCGGGGCGGGATTTATTATTGTGAGAATTTCGCTCAAAAGCTCTTCGCGCTAATAAATGACTGCGAAAGCGTCAGCGCATATACTGCAATGCAGGGGGAAGTCCATGCACGCTCATGATAGCTCTTATGGGGCCTGCAGATCATGCATTAGCTTACGTGCGATAGCAGGCCTGCTAATAGTGCTTGCAGCGCTCTTTGCAATCGCCTTTATCGCTTATTCAGCTGGTTTTGGAGGTGGCCTTGGGCAAATGGGCCACCCCAAACCCCCTACTATCACCCCCACTATAACCCCAATACGCTTTGTTTCACCCGTATACCTCTGGAGCCTTGAGATGTGCAAGAACTGCTTATTGTGAATTTCACCTTGTAAATGCCTGTTTCTGTGATGAGATATACCGGAGTTGCGATAATGGCCACTGCTACTGCTACCTTATCAACCGAGGAGTTGATTTTTAACCCTTTTTACAGATCCACTATGCATATGGGTGCAGCCACAACCAAAGACAAAGTGAAACAGATCCTCTCTTCAGCTCCCACCCTCACTGCAAAGCAGATCCACAATAGGCTTACGCGCGAGCACGCCCTTTCAAATACCTATCAGGCCACGCACAAGGCACTCAAGCAGATGATGGGGGAAGGGGTACTACTCAAAACTGCAGCGGCTTATTACCTCAACCCGCAATGGGTTGAAAATTACAAAAAGCAGGCCGAGCAGCTCGCGGAGAGGGTGAAAAATAAAGATTTGGAGTTTGATATCTCGCAAATGAAAGAGGGGGAATCTGTGCATTTGTCATTTGATGGTATTGTGCCGGTGGGTTGGTTTTTGATTAATACTATAATGAATGCGCCAAATCCGAAACACAAACCATGTTTGGCACTCTGGCGATTTTGTTATTCAGTAGTGGGGCTCCCTGAAAAATATATTACTCGGCTCAAGGATGCAGGTAAAATGAGTGCATGGCATATACTAATTGAGGAAGATAGCCCGGTGGACCGGATGTTTGGCGAGACCATGCTTGTCTATGGGGTGGCAAGCGTAAAATACGGGGTCAAATGTGCAACAAGTTTGAGCGATAAGATGATCAGCGGGGATTATGTTGCAGAGATAATCTACCCTTCTCATTTCAGGAAATTATGGTGGATCCAGAATCATCTTCCCAAAAAAATAGTGGAATTCAATATTGCAAAACATATCATGCTGATGAGGGAGATAGCCCCGAAAATTGAAGTAATACTAACCTTCAATAGCAAGTTGGCGGATGAATACAGGAAGGAATACCATAACAAGAAATGAATCAAGAATAAAAAAATTCTTAAGACATTGCCAAAAATGGCTCGTTGTATTAGTGTATATCTGAAGAATTAACTGAAGCAGTTTTGTGTGCCTTGCTAACCCCCAAAGATAAGCTTTCTATCTTCGGGGTTGCCCATTTTCCTAGATTTAATAAATTTTTTGTTCAAGCGTTTCAAAAGAGGCTTACATTTTTCCTTATATGACTCCATTTTACTTTTGAGGTTAGAATTGAATGCTTCAGCACAATACTTCCCGCTTAAAAGAGCATAGCTAATGCCCTCTGCACTACTAGGGCTAATCAAAGCAGCGGCTTCACCGCATAAAAAAATAGAATCTTTTCCCAAAAAAATTTCATCCAATGATGATGGCCTCAAGACAATAGCCGATTCTATTTTTCCATCGCCCGTTATACCAAATTTTTCAGAGACCTTCTTTTTAAACAAATCAAATTTTTCTTTTGCCTTGAAAGGAGATACCGCTGCACCAATCTCAACACAATCGCCTTTGGGTATCAACCACCCGTAAAAGTCAGTAATTTCATCATCAAAAATGAAATATGCGCGATCCAGCTTAAAACCGCTTATCAATTCCTGTATAGCCACGTAATACCTTATATTTTTAGAAAAAATCTTTTTCCTGACAATCGAAAGAGCCCCATCACACCCTACAAGATATTTTGTGACAACAGAGGTAGTCTTCCCATTGTGTTCCAGTAGCAGAACAATCAAGTTCTTGTCATGGGTATAAAAAAAATCCACGAGTTTGGTATTCTCCAAAATGGACATATTTTTATCCAACACTTTTGAAAATAACCAATTATCTAGCTCTTTCCTGCAAGTGTTTATAAAATTCTTTTTGACATGTTTTTCGGAATTGCTGGCCCAATCCTGATATACAATGTCAATAGCAGATGGTTTTGAAAGCACTTCAGGAGGCAGGCTAGCCCCTGAAAAAAAGCCTTTTGAGTTGTTTACAAGAATTCCGCTGCAAGCCTTGAACCTGGGAAAAGACCTAGAATCAATCATCAAAGTAGAGTATTTATTATCTGCCAACGAACCTAAAAAAGAACAACCTGCGGCACCACCACCAACAACCACGATGTCATAACCAAACTTCAGCCTATTAAGTTCTATTTTCAAGCAATCCCTCTTAATATAAAATATAAATAGAGTATAAATATATTATGATAAGAAGCATTATAAGGCACGTCCTGATAATACCAGACGGCAATAGGAGATGGGCAAAAAAGAATAATAAAAGTCTTAAAGAAACTTACAAGCATGCCCTCTTGGCAGTGACAACAAAATTAATAGAATCTATTCTAATTGAAAACAAGGTAAAAATACTTACAATATTTATTATTTCTAGAGACAACGTCTTAAAAAGAAAAGCTGTGGAACTGAAGCCAATTATTGACAATGAGATACTGACCTTCAATGAATGGATGCGGAATGAAAAATTTAGGCGTGCAGGAATAAAATTTAAATTCATCTGGGGCAATGTCAAATTGCCACGAAAATACATTTATTCTGCCAAAAATCTGGAACGGAGCACTGATGGGAATACTGGTCCGACATGTAATTTTCTAGCTGGGTATGATGCTGAATCTGAAAGTAAAAATGCTATAAAGAAGATAAAAAATAGAAAGATAAAGAGCCTCGTGCCCTATTTGGCACTTAATGAGCCAATAGACTTAATAATAAGAACTGGTGGAGAAAAACGATTGTCGGGAGCGCCTCTCCTTCAGTCAGCTTATGCAGAAATTGAATTCTTGAAAGAGTATTATCCACAAATAAAAACTAACATGATAAAAAAGATGCTGTTGAATTTTGGGAAAAAGGACAGAAGATTCGGTGTTTAAAGGGACACAAACATGACTATTGACTTAACTAAATTTATAGAGCTTACAGTTCCACAAAACCTGCTTATAATATTCATTAGCCCAATTGCAGCATATGTAGTAATAAACCAAATGTTGCCGGGTTTGGAAATAATACCTATAATGCTTTCGTTGTCGTTTGCTGTTCTTGGATTCAATTCACTTAACATGGTTTTTGACCTTGAATTGGATAAAATAGATAAGCCAAAAAGACCCTTGCCAAGCGGACGAGTTACGGTAGATGAAGCTATCAAATTATCTGTTTTTTTGTTTTTAACATCCTTTATAATTTCATTTTTTACAAACCTCGAGTTTGTATTATTATTAATAGCTTTCTTTGTCGTTTCTTATATTTACAGCTCACCTATAATACACATCAAAAAGTATATTTGGGGAAGCTCTTTTACAGGCACGTTCCAGTATGCTCTAATCCCCGTGCTGTCTGCTGCGACAATTTCGCCTAAAGAACTGCCAGTGGTATTTTTTGTTTATGTGATATCCACCTATCTAGTCATTTCAAATGTAAAGGATATTGAAGATGTGGATGGTGAAAAGGAAAACAAGATAAGCTCTTTTCCGATACTATTTGGGGTAAATAATACATTGGCACTGGTGCTAATTGGGCCAATTGTCCTAAATGTCTGTATTGCAATTCTTATTTTTGCAAACATTATTGAAAAAAAATACTTTTATTTGGTTATGGCATCAATAATCAGTTATTCTGCATTCGCATTGTTGATTTGGAGAGAACACAAAAAAACTTATGGAAATAAAAACATTACAACCCAATCAAATGTAGTAACGTTAACTACGATTGCAACCCTATTTTCACAAATAGTTTATGCAATTGTTGCAATGTTCGGATGAGGAAACAGCAATCAGGTTTCACATTAATTGGGTTTTTATTTCCTGATTTGAAAGGTCAAACCTGTTCTTTGGCATTAGTAAAAATTCGCATGCATTGTCCCCCCTAGCCAAGCACTTTGTTTCTATCGCATCCAAATCTTCGCCGTAAACATAAGACCATGCGCCACATACGAGGCCTCTGAAAAAATGGTCTATTGGCTTGTCACTTGGACCGTAAACAATTGCATTTGCAGATTTTTCAAGAAGGACTATAAGGGATTTTTCTGAGTCTTTTTTAGTCCTTACTGTTACTTTGCCCCACCCGGCCAAACTAATCAAGTCAGGCCCCCACTGCATGACATCCTTAGTTTTCAACTGATAATCTTTGTCCATCGACCTGAACCATTCTTTTCCATTTATCTTGGCTACCTGATAAACAAGATTATCTAAACCTTTTTTATCCAATTCCTTCTGAAGCAGAACGATGAAATTTGTCGGGATTATAGATATAGGAATATTGAAAAGAGTTACACTACCTTCCTCAAAAACGAATTTTCGGTGTAACAGCAAATCTGAAACTAGTTTAAACATTATTTTTATCTCCATACTTAAAAATTTCCTCTTTCTTTATAGTAACTCCAGACCCTTCTATTTCGTACATTATAAAGTCTTTTTCGTGACTTGTGTATCTCATTTTCTTTACCTGCATTGATCTGAATTCTGCACTTCCAACGCCCAAATTGTGCAAAATCAGCACTCCATCACAAATGAATTCTGATATCTGGTCTGCGCTCAGGCCTTCCTGGCCTTCGAGCAGTTCTGAAGTTAGGAGCACTGTGGAATCAAAGAGCCGGAGTTTTTTCATCAGGTGGTAGAGCAGGTTTTTTGATACGATGCGCTCTGTGCGCGGTATGGGAGAGACGCTTTCTGCGATCTGCACTAGCGAGAATGCCTGCTTTTCCCCGATTCCTGCAACGAGCAGGGAATCCGTGAGGGTTGTGAGCGAATCTATTACCACTCTTTTTGGCATGAATGAGGTATATGCCTCGTACATTTTTTCAAGAAAGCCGTCGGTTTCAACAACATCAAAGTAAACTACCTTTATCTTGCCCTGCCTCTCAAGCTCTTCTAGGTTCCACCCAAAGCTCGCGCCTGTCTTGTAAAGGTCGTTTTTGTTCTGTTCTGTGGAAATATAAAGCCCTTTCTCCCCAAACATCTTGGCGCCGTTCACAAGGTACTGGAGGCATATGGTGCTCTTTCCTGTCCCTGCGCCTCCGGAAATGAGAGTTATATTGTTTTTCGGTATGCCGCCATTTAGCGCCTTGTCAAGGCCNNTTTATGCGATCAACCATTGCTATCAACTATGAATAACGCTTGCATGTATAAAAAGCTTTTGAGTATGTATAATTGAGACATGTGTCTCAATCACCCTTTTTTTTCCATTCTATCAGGCCCTCAGCTGGCTCCTTGTAATCGGGTTGTCAAAATTGAATTCCCCTGCAGGCTTTATCACAAAGTCGCACTGCTGGCAATTGAGCGCTGTGCACTTGACCTCGACGCAGTCGACATCCCTTTTGAAGTAGATTGAATAGATGCCTGCAAGGATTGCGCGTAAAAGGGTGTCAACAGGCATCTTCGCATCCCTGACACGTGCCGCGACTGCAGAGTTGCTTGCGCTCACGAGCGCATGGGCCTTTTCCATGCTGATGTCGCTCTTTTCTATTTTCCCCCAGCCCGATGCCGTGATGAACGCCTCCATGAATTCAAGCCCCTTTTCGCCTTCGAGGCCAAAGTCTATTTTGAAATCCTTCCTCACTGAAGTCTTAACCGCTTCTTTTACCGAATAATAAATCTGCAGGTTGGTTTCGCGGTCTTCTTTTTGGCAGATGCCTGCAATGACATCAATTGGTATTATTGCAAAGGGCATGTTTATGAGGTAGAAATTGTTGTGCGTGTAGTGCAGTGCATTTGTGAAAATGAATTTGTCGTAAAACGAGTTTAGCATGCTGTTTTCACCTCAAATCCCCCTCTCCTTTCTGGGCATCTTTGAGCATGTGGTGTATTGCCCTGTAGGCTTCCGCTTCAAGCGGCCATACTACAAGGGCGTTGCCGATGCGCTTTGAGAGCACGAGCCTTTTTGTAACGAGCTTTTTTAGGTAATAAGTGTAATTTGTGGAGTGTTTTTTCTTGTGTGCCCTTGNNAATTTTCGGGCATGCCTGAAAAATGCAATAAATTGCGCTTGTTAATGCTAGGGCTTGCGGTTAAGGTAGATGAGCCTTTCAAAGTTTGTAATGTCGATGCGGCGCAGCACGAGTATGAGCATTGCTTCAAGCATTATGACATACCCGAACAGTTCGACTCCTGTCGGCAGCTCGCCGAAAAAAAGGAATGCAAGCCCGCTTGCGAACACGAGTTCGAGCAAAGTAACAACAGCAGCTTTTGATGCCTCGATTTTTTCCAGCNNGTGCAAAATAATATGCGTAGCTTGCAATGCCGAGCGCAATGCCGGTGAGCGCGAGCGTAAAAAGCCCAAGCCCGAAGTTTTCGATTTGAGGCATCCCGAAAATGAAAATTGCAGGCAAAAAGAGCAGGAACTGGAACGTGTTTGTGTATAACGCAACTGTTGTGTGCGAGTAGTCCTTGAGGGCGCGCGCGGTTATGACGTCCCCGCTAAATGAAAGTGCCGCAAGAAGCGGAAAAACAAAGCCGGCCCCGTGGCTCAGTATTCCTTCGGGGTGGGCTATTGCGGCCACGCCTATGATGGTGAGCAGCAGGCCCGTGATTTTCTTAAGTGATATGCTCTCCTTCAAAAAAAGCACCGCGAACACAAGCACCCATGCAGGCATCGTGTATGTGAGGAAATATGCGTTTGAAATTGAAGTGTATGAAAGCGAGAGGAAAAAGAAAACGGGGTTTGCCACGCTGAAAACTGCATTAATGGCGATAAGCCCAAGCTCCTTTGCGTTCCTGATAGGTTCGGGCTTTTTTTGCTTAACTTGTAATATAGCCCCTACTGCAAGCACCTTGAAGAGCCTTGTGATGACGAAATATACCGCGAGCGTGACGCCGATCGATTCAAATACCTTGTATGATACGCCTGTGACTGCCCACACTATGAGTGCAAATATCAGGTCTGCTATTGCGGTTTTCTCACTTCCCGTTGCCATTCCCTATCTAAAGGTAATGGCCTAATTTAATCCTTTTTGTGGCAAGGTATTTCCTGTTGTGCTCATTTGCCTTAATTGCAAGCGGCACCTGCTCGGCCACTTCAAGCCCGAATCCTTCAAGGCCCTTTAGCTTTTTCGGGTTGTTTGTAAGTACCCTGATCCTGCGCAGCCCAAGGTCGCGCAATATCTGCGCGCCCGTGCCGTAATCCCTCCTGTCCGCCTCAAGCCCTAGCTCCAAATTTGCCTCGACTGTGTCCCTCCCCTTGTCCTGAAGCTCATATGCCCTGAGCTTATTTAGAAGGCCTATGCCCCTTCCCTCATGGTGCGGGATATAGAGGAGCACCCCGAGCCCTTCCTCGTTTATCATGTGTAACGCTGCCTCGAGCTGGCTGTTGCAGTCGCATCGCATGCTGTGGAATACATCTCCGGTAAGGCATGCCGAGTGCACGCGCACCAGCACATTGTTCCTGCCCTTCACTTTCCCCTTCACAAGGCAGATGTATTCCCTGCCTTCAACTTCATCAGTGTAGCCATATGCGGTGAATTCCCCAAAATTTGTGGGCAGGGTTGTCTTTGCGACTTTTTTTACCTGCTTTCCTTTGTGCATCCTGTGTTTTATGATGTCTTTGAGCGTCACAATCTTGAGCCTGTGCGCTTTTGCAAACTTTTCAAGCTCCGGCATCCTGGCCATAGATCCATCTTCATTCATTATTTCGCATATGACAGCAACCGGCTTTAATCCGGCTTCCTGCACCAGCTCTATAGCGCCTTCAGTGTGGCCGGCGCGCTCAAGCACGCCGCCTTTGCGTGAGAGCAGCGGGAACATGTGCCCCGGCCGATAGAGGTCCTGCGGCCTTGAATTGGCGTCAAGGATTGTTTTAATTGTAAGGAGCCTGTCTGCAATGCTGATCCCGCTGCCTCCTGCTGCGGCATCCACAGAAACCGTAAACGGGGTATCGAAGCGGTCGGAGTTTTTTGTCATCTTTTTAAGGCCCAGTTGCTCTGCCTTGCTGCGTGTGACAGGGACGCAGATGAGGCCGCGGCATTCCCTGCTCATGAAATTGAGGTTTTGCTCATCTGCATGTTCTGCAGCAATCACAATGTCGCCCTCATTTTCACGGCTCTCATCGTCCACTAATATGACCATTTCGCCGCGCTTTAAGGCCCTGCAGGCCTGCCCAACAGAATCGAATTTATATGCCATTTGCATTACTCCTATAGATACAAGTTCAGCTAAGATCCACTTAAATAAGTTACGCGTAACAAAAATGAGTTGCTATTATGCTTTCCGGAAAAATCCATTTCTCAAGGCCGCCGACTGCCAGCCGGCTCTCCGGGGTCCTTGAGGGCGGGGCACCGTCGATTTCAATGTCAAAGAGCTGCTTTGAGCGTTTAAGTGCAAAGGTGCGCAGGCTACTTGATGCCTCAGATGCGCAAATAATTATCAAGGCCGCCCGCGGCCGCCCCATAAACCTTAGCCCCGANNGACAATCGGACTTATCGGCAGATAGAAGATATCACCGGAGTCCCGAAAAGCACCGTGCACTACCTCATAAGGTATGCGCAAAGGCAAAAGCTCAAGAGCGGCGGCAAGATTGTGTACATGTGAGATACGTTCAAAATAATTCATTGCTTCATTTTGCAACTGGGCTTTTATTGATTAGCGCGTTGCCCCCCTCCAGACCAAATGTCCTTAGTGCAGCTTTCAGGGGCAGATGCCTTTACCGTAAGCCAACTGGCTGAAAAAATAGGGGCAAGTCCGTCGGCCGCTTCAAGAGCAGTCAAGGAACTTGAACAAAAAACTGGTTGAAAGGGACGGTAGAACTGTAAGAATTGCTAGAAACCCGGCAGCACGAAACAAGCGAAAGGCTGTTCTGCCTTGATGTTCTTGGCACCATAGAAGTGCTCGAAGAGAAAGAAAAAATAGAATTGGACTTTAAAGAAAAGCTCCTTGGCATCTGCCTTGAGAAAAGCATTTTGTACCTATCAAGAAAGCCTGTCAGCGTGGAGGATGTAATGCAGAAAATCGGTTTTTCCGAACTTGCCATAAGGAACAAAATCAGCCAGCTTGTGAAAAAGAAGAAACCCGAAAAAATCAAAGGGAAGCCGTTTAAGGTCATTGGGATTAACAGATAAAAGAAGGTGACAATGTGGGCTGGTATGGAGTATTCTTGGTTCTGGCCTGAAAACTGGCGGCATTCTCAAATGCCAATTTGCCCAAGCCAATTGAGGCACTGGCCGGAGAATTGAAATCTGGCAAGAATTGAATATTTTTTGTGAAGATTTTGTGCAGGTGCCTTTTTTTTGCGAAAAATGTATATATATGGCCGTCCTTTGCTATATGCATGGATGAATGGCAATTGAAGATGGCGCAGCTCGTAAGGCATGGCCATAAGGATCGGGTGCGGTTCCTTGAAAGCGGCCTTATACGCTCCGTGCTGCCAACGCAGCTTGCAAGGATCAGGCAAAATGACAAAACCGTGCTAAAAGAGCTTGTGCTCCCGCCCTGGCTTGACTGGGACACGCTCTATGAGTGGAGCTTTAGGGTGAAGCCAACAGAATCGGGCACTGAGTGCATTTTGTGCAATAAAAATGCCCGGCGCGGGACTACATTTGAAAACAAGTTCATCTGTGACGAGTGCCTGTTCAAGATCAGGGGGATGCAGTGAATTTTTTGAACTCTGAAATAAATTGAAAAATCAAAAATTGAGCCAAATTTTAAAAAAATTGGATTTGCCGTTTTTTTTGCAGTTCAGCATTTATTTCCCTGTGACAACCCTCGCGTCCACCGCGACAACTTGCGTTGGCGTTGCGATGAGCGGGTTGATGTCAAGTTCCATGACATCCTTTTCGCTCACCATCAGCCTGCTTGCCTTCATAATTGCCTGCACAATTTCCTCAAGGTTTGCCCCCTGCTGCCCCCTAATGCCTTTGAGCAAAGGGTAGGACTTGAGCCGCTCCATCATTTCAACGGCAATCTTGCGTGAAATAGGGCAAATTCCAACAGAATAGTCCCTGAAAACCTCGACATATATCCCTCCAAGGCCGAAAAGAACAGTAGGCCCGAACTGCACGTCGCGCTTTCCGCCGATTATGATCTCAACGCCCCTTAGCATCGGCTGCACTATCACATATTCAAACCCTGGCAGCTCTTTCATGAGCGAGAACACTTTGGTGGCTTCATCAAGTGACTGGATGTTGATTTTCACGCCGCCGGCATCGCTTTTGTGGGATATCTGGCCTGATGAAACCTTCATTGCAAGCGGAAAAGCGGCGCTGCTGCATGCTGCCTCTAGTTCCTTCTCGTTTGCCGCCCGATAGCTTGGGACAAAACCGATTCCGTGCTTTTTCACAAGCGCAATTGAGTCTTCAAGGGAAAGGCTGGCCATCGATTAAAAACAGTCAAAATACCTATATAAACATGTTGCCATCCAATCCTTTTGGTCAGGATGGTAAAAATTACATTCAAGGGCGCGTCCCAAGAGGTCGGGCGCAGCGCCTTCCTATTGGATGATGGCGACAAGATCCTTCTCGATTATGGCGTGAAGCTCACTCCAAACGGCATAGAATACCCGCTGCCCATAAAAACGAACCTCAATGCCGCAATAATTTCACACGCGCACCTTGACCATAGTGGCAACCTTCCGCACCTTTTCGAGGAAACCAACTGCCTCTCCTACATGACACCGCCCACGCTTGATATTGCAAAGATCCTCTGGTTTGACACGCTCAAGATTGCAGGCCTTGAAGGGATGGACGCCAAGTTCTCCAAAGAATCGATTGCAAAGGCTGAAAAGTTCACGTTCCCGATAGGCTATGACAAGCACATGGACATCACTGAGAGTTCCTCCGTTGTTTTCCGCAATGCAGGCCATATTGTGGGCTCTGCCATAACCGAACTGCATATGCCCAATTCAAGCATTGTTTACACGGGGGATTTCAGGTACACTGAGACACGGCTCCATGGCCCCGCGCAGCTTGAAAAGATACGTGATTGCGATGTCCTCATCACTGAATGCACTTACGGTGACCGTGACCACCCTGACCGCAAGGAAACTGAAAAAAGGTTTGTGGAATCCGTGCAGGAGACAATTGACCGGGGCGGGAAGGTTTTGCTGCCGGCTTTTGCCGTGGGCAGGAGCCAGGAAATACTTGATGTCTTAAATGAGTACAAGGTCAATGCGCCGGTTTTCTTTGATGGCATGGGGCAAAAGGTCGCGGAAATTTACCTCAAGAATCCATCCTATTTAAAGAACCCGAAAATGCTTGCAAAGGCCCTGCAGCGCGTCAATTGGGTGAGGAATGCCAAGCTGCGAAAGCAGGCTCAAAAAGAGCCCTGTATTATAGTGTGCACGAGCGGTATGATGCAGGGCGGGAGCGTTTATGCGTATTTGCCGCAAATCTATAATGACAAGTCATCAAAAATCATCCTCTCCGGCTTTCAGGTCGATGAAACGCCCGGGAAGATTTTAATGGAAACCGGAAAACTCGACATTGACGGTGTCAATGTCACCGTAAAAGCGGGGATTGAACGCTATGACTTCAGCGCCCACGCGGGCCGTGAGGAACTGCTGCGCGCGATAAACAAGCTCAGCCCGCAAAAAGTCGTGTGTGTCCATGGCGATGCGGAGGTCACGAAGAAGTTTGCAAAGGCCGTGAAGGATGAAGGTTATATTGCCATCATTCCTGAGCTGGGGAAGGAAATGGAATTATGACAAGATTTGCAAATACGCTAAAGCAATCTGTTGAACTGTTCTCCGAACACCCCAAATTCATAATACCCAAACTCATAATTGCATTGCTCTATTCATTGCTGATATTGGATGTTGCAGGGGCATTGGAAAGTGCGCTCCTGCTGGGCAGCGATGCCACCCCTTCGGCAATAGAAGGCCTTTTCATGCTGTTTTTCTTTACTCTTGCCCTGAATATCCTCGATATTCTCACAAGCGCCATGTACCCCTACCTTGTAAAGCAACTGAAAAGCGGCTCGCATGAAATACACCTGCTGGAGGCTGCAGGGGATGTTTGGAAAAGGGCCTTTTCAATTGTCCTTCCGCTCATGATCGTGGAAATTGGCTTTGTAATGGTGGTCATGCTGGTTTTCGTGCCTGTCGTATTATCGCTGGTAATAGGGCTGTTTCCCCCGATATTGCTCGTCCCCCTTTTTGCAATTTTGGCCTTTGCCGTGGTATTTTTGTTCTATCCCCTCTATCCTGTCCTCGTATACGAAAAGTACCCTGTATTCGATTCGCTCAAAAGGTCGGTGAATATTTCGCTTGCAAAAAAAAGCGAAGTGGGAAAAGCGACGCTCATAAGCTCTGTCCTCTCACTTCTTTCCTTTGCAATAGCGTTCTCCATACAGCTCTTCCCCCAAAGTGATGGCACCCCCCTCTTCTGGCTCGCGTTCATAATAATAAGGTTTCTAACTGCCTACGTCTATAGCTACCTCTATGTGCTCAATCCTGTGTTTTACCTTGAGCATGTCGGGGCCAAGTGAGCTTTATGAAGCGTTTTTGCGTTGCGTGCGGCAGGGAAACCGATTCCCTCATTGACAGCCTCTGCGCCCAATGTTACCTTGAAGGGAAAGAAGTGCTGGCTATCCCGAAAAATATAGCGCTTGATTATGACTGGAGGAGCGAGAAAGTCAGGGTTGGCAGGCTCTGGCTTGAAAACAATGACGAATCCCTCAAATCGGTCGTAGCTGACACTGTAACTGCGCTCGCAAAGCCGAAAAGGATGCAGATTTCCGGGCTTGAAGTTACAATAGGGCGCCAGAATGAAAGGGCCGTTGCGGCCGTTTCGTTTTCCGCCCTTGTTGAAGGCGTGATGCTGCCGGTCAGAAGCGAGATCAACATTATTTTGAACAAGACGATTTCTGACGCTTCGATGAAAATCTCCTCGTATTACCATGAGGCGATCATACAGCTGCGTTTCAATGGCAAGCCGACTGTTGAGGAAGTGAGGTCAAAGCTGCAGGAATTGCTGGCCATGATTTCCGAGCACAAGAAAAAGATCGAGCTCTCGCATGCAATCGACATGAAGAATGTGCGCGGCGGGANNGGTTCGGCCAAGGCCGCAAAGATCGTTGCAACAAAGATCTCGCGCAAGTACAATGTCAGGCCCATTTACTCAAACAAGATGATCGGCATGAATGATAACGGCACCACAAAGTACAGGCACACTTACTGCCTCAAGTTCGAGACGCAAAAGAAATGAACCTAAGGGTGTTCACTTTTCAATCAGGCTGGTTTAAAAAGTATTTTTCCATCGGGATGCCCTATGGCCCCAAAAGGGCATTTTGTCCATTTTGGCCACAGAATGGGCGCCATCAATTCGGGGTTTTTGAACAAAGGCCCTTTCAATCCGGAAGGTTTTTATTTTAGGAAAACATATTTTTAGCATAATATGTACAAAAGAAAACCTTCCGGAAGCTGGGTGAAGCCGGGTACAAAAAAGGGCTATTGGGCAGGAACCCGAAATAGTGATGGGGTTTGGGCCAGGCCTTCTGTCAAGCCAAAAGCTGCAAGTGCGCTAACTCNNGGCAATGCGTACAATTCGAGCTGCCCGAAATGTGAGAATGAAGCTGAAAAGCTCGTAATTGAAAAGTGCATTGGCGCGAGAATTAAGCTGATTTTAGCACTTTGCGAAATGGGGTTCACGTTTCAAATTCCTTTAGCGCCTTTTTTATCTCTTCGATCGTGCGCGTTGTTATGAGCAGCGGGATCTTTTCCGACTCCGCTATCTTTTGTGCTATCGGGTCGACCTTGTCGATTCCGTGCAGCACCACAAGCGCAGGCCTCATTTCTGTTGAGAACCTGCCCACTTTCACTGCAATCATCGGGCTCCTGCCGGAACCCACCTGCATGAATATTAGCGCGCGCTCAGGGGTCTTCCCGTACATTTTGATGTATTCGTGGACCGGCACGTCTATTATGACCTTGAGTGAATCAATGATGCTATACCCGTAAATCATTGTGTCCTTGAGCCTGCCCGGGTTTGCAACGCATTCTGCCCCCAGCAGCTCTGCAAATTTCCTGCCATCAATTGCCCTTGAAAACTCTGCGATGTCAAAGACGTCAGTGCGCGGGGCAAAATTCTTTTCAAGCTGCTTTTTTACCTTGTTGCCGCGGTTCTTGTCAATGTCAAGCAGGCTGTCAACAAGCCTTGCCACAACACCGATCCCCGGGCTTTTCCTCCTTCCGCCCTCATAATCAGAAATGGTGGAAGATGAGATCTTGAGGACTTCGGCAAGCTCGGTCTGGCTCACGCCGAATATCTCGCGCCACTTTTTCATGCTCGATCCGGGGTCTTTGGAGAGGGCTATTTCTCCGGCAATTATCGTAGCTAGCTGGTCTGCCATAGTATAATACGGGTTTAATCCAATAAAAAGGTTTCGTCAATCAACAGTTTTTGGCTTTGATGGGTGTCGAACCTGTTTTTGGCGTCTTTTTGGCCCTTGCGACTTTTGCAAAGCAAGATTTATAAGGGGCTAATGAGTATTGTAATGCATGTTTGCAGTCGACAAGTTTGCCGTCGCAATGCTCTTTATCGGGGCTGGCCTTGGGGGCCTCATAAAAGAGCTTCCACCGCCGGCTGATTTCCTCAACCCATTCCTTTCAATTGTGTTCCTTATAGTCGGCGTGCTGTTTTTGATTTCAAGGCAGAACTGAGGGTTATTGAAAGTGATTGTGTAAAACCGGCTGTTCAAAGACTTTTTTGTTGTCTTTCTTTTATCCTTCGTTGTCTTTCATTCCATTTGTTTCCCATTTCTTCTTTATGCATGGCCATTTGTTGATGCGTTTCCCGTCTGGCGTGTTGAACGGCTACAAATTTCGTTGTCATCAATCGCAGTTCCTCAATGTTCAATTTGATAATTATTGCAAAATGGCTTTTTTTAAAAAATAGAAATTCCCGGTGCCCTTTCAGGCACCGGTTTTGGAATTATCCATCTAAAGGTACTTAAGGCCAAGGTCCTTGTCTTTTGATGGCCCCTTGTGCCCTGTAAGGTTCCTTTGCTTGCCTGTGATATATGGCGAGTTGACTCCTGTAAAGATCGCAATGATCTCGATCTTGTTTTCGAATGTATTGTCAACCCTTGCCCCCCATATGACCTGCGCTTTGGGGTCTATCCTTTCTGTGAGCATTTCCCCCACGGCATTGGCTTCACCGAGCGTGAGTTCCGGGCCGCCTGTGATGTGTATCAGGCACCCCTGCGCCCCGCCTATGTCGACATCGAGCAAAGTGTTGTTGAGCGTGTCCTCGACTGCTTCCTCGACCTTGTTCACTGACTTGCTCTCGCCGACAGCGATGAGTGATAGGCCCCTGCCTGTCATTACGCTCCTGATGTCCGCAAAGTCAAGGTTGATGAGTGATGGCTGCGTGATTGTCTCGGTTATTCCGCGCACAGTCCTTGCAATTACTTCATCTGCTACCTTGAATGCGTCCTGTATTGGCAGGTTTGGCACGAGTTCCACAAGCCTGTTGTTATCAATTACAACAACGGTGTCTGAGAAGTCGCTTAGCTTTTGTATGCCTGCTTCTGCATTGATCATCCTTGCCCTTTCAAGTGAGAACGGGTAGGTCACTATTGAAACGACTATTGCGCCCTGCTCTTTTGCTATCTGCGCAACTATTGGCGCCGACCCTGTGCCTGTTCCGCCCCCCATCCCTGCGGAAACAAAGAGCATGTCAACCCCTTCAAGAAGCTGCACGAGTTCGTTCTTGCTGACTTCTGCCGCTTTTGCGCCTATTTCAGGGTACCCGCCCGCTCCAAGGCCGCGTGTGACAGACTTTCCAATGAGGACCTTTGTGACCTCATCGCCTACCATTGCAAGGTGCTGCTTGTCTGTGTTGATTGCCGCAAGCGTGGCTCCCTCAATATTCATCTTGCTGAGCCGGTTGATTGCGTTACAGCCTGCGCCCCCGCATCCTATAACCATTATCTTTGGAGTTGAGAATTCCTCAATTCCCTTGTTTGCTTCTGCAGCCGCTGAGCTGCCATCTTTTTGTGTTGCTGAACTGACTAGAGACTTCAAGTGTTTCACCCCTTTCATCCACTCTTGCTTTTATTTGAAAGCAATTAGTAATGTGGACTGTATATATGGTGCCTTTCTGATTAATAAATTAAATTGCTTGCAAGCACGTGAATGCAACATTTATTCTGGCTTTAAAGCTTTGTTAAGCCATTTTTTCGCTAATGCGGGGAGAAATACGCCCTATTCTGTAATTAACGTTCGTTAAAGGGGTTGTTATTATGTTGAAGTCGGGTTATGTGTGGGAAAAAACAGGGTTTCCAATGCCTAGGTAGTTGAATTGTTGGTGGGGGGTCCCAATACTTGTTTTCACCACTTGAGTTCATGCATCGGTTTTCCGCAGCCCTCGCATGTCATGAACCCTTCTTTTGACTTAAATGACTTATCAGCCATCTTGAATGTATGGCAGTCATTGCACACTGCGTATACGTAATCCGCTGCTTTAGTATCCATTTTGTTCACCTCGAAGGATTATGTGTCAAGGCCGTTAAAACCCTTTTTTGGCGTTAATGGTTTTTAAAGAAGGGCCGGAATTGCTCAAGAACATGAATCGGCAACTGGTGCATGAGCGCAATAAACAAATTCACCCGAAACACTCAAAAAAGCACAATCAGAAGCGTATGCACCCTCAAACCAATATACACTCTGGCGTGAAAAACACCCCAAAGACTTTCACCGATTGCTATAAGATTTTCTTTTGGATTTTTTCGCTCTCATTTCCCTCTCAGGGGCTGCAAATCCTTCTCCTGCATCGGCTTATGCATGGAAAAGCCGCCTGAAAAATTCTCTCCTGCTTTGCGGTTTTGGCTTTGTTGGCTCTCTTTTCGCGGGAAATTGCACAGGTGAAGTTTTTTTGCCCGTAATCACAGCGTTCCTGTCAATTCGGAGTTCAATTATCCTGTCCGGCTCTTTTATCCAGCGTTCCAATCTGTTTTTCCGCAAATGCTTCTCTCTTGCCTGTTGATCCATCAGCATTTTTTTAAAGCCGTCATAGTGTCCCCTCCCCCACACAATACCAATTGTTGGCTTTCTGCCAACTGTTTTTGCTAGTTGCGGTGCAACCACGGCTTCTGCTTTATATGCAGTCACCGCTTCCCTTGCTCTCATTATGCCTTTTCCTGCCATTATTCTTGCGGGCAGGTGAATCATTTTAATTATAAGGGGATTTTTTATTTCCCCTTCAAGGTTGAGTGAATTTATGAACGGTTTATAACCAATAAGGGAAGTGCCTGCTGCTATCCCTGCTGCCTTTTTCAAGAACTTTCTTCTGGGCAGTTTAGCTTGGAGTGATTTTGATAAGGTGGCTGCTCCTGTGACAAGTGGTATTGCATGGCCGAGTTTAGCTCTGATCTCTGTGAGTTCTGTGACATCTCGGGCATCAGTAATCCAGATTTGCGCGCCGTCTCTTGCATAGTGCGCAACAAGGTCCCTTACCTGCACCGGCCGTGTGAAGTGGTCATTTGGAATATCTGACTGTGACGGGGTTCTAAGTTCGACAATGAGGCCATCCATCGCGATTTTTGGAAAATCCTGCGGCCTGTGGTGGTGTCCATACATGAGCACATACTTTGCATTGAGCGTTTCCACAAGTTCCCACATGGCCATACTAATGTTTTTTCACATATAAATAGGTGACCAGCAGGTGCGGGAATTGCAAGTTGGTTCGTTTAACTGTGTTGTGGCAGTGGAAGGCTCGTGGGCATTTCCTGCTTGTGTTGCGCCCTACTGAACAGTTCAGCCATTTCGCTAAGGTCAATGTGAAGGGTGCCCTTCTCATCCACCCTTCTGTTTTGCCGAAACTATTATGCCGGGCATGTCTGCCCATTTTTCTTGTTTGCAGTATGTGCCAAAGCAGCTCCTACATTATTGAGCGGACCCGATGGGATTTGAACCCACGACCTTCACCTTAGGACGGTGCCGCTCTATCCTGGCTGAGCTACGGGCCCATCTATTAGGCTAGGGCTACGTTTAAAAACGTAGCCGATTGCTCTCAAGAAAAGCCTTTCACAGCAGCAGCGCAAGGCAAAACCCTGCAGCAATGGGTATCGTGTAATTGTCATTGAGCGGGATGTATTCGGCGAGCAGGCCAACTATTGCTGTAATTATTGCGATGTGGATAGGGACAATGAATGAGAGCGCAATTGCCGCCGCAATCATCCCTGCAAGGGTTCCTTCGAGAGTGCGGTTTTTCATTATTTGGCGCTTTCCAAATAGCTTTCCCACAAGCGTGGACAATCCATCCCCGAATGTTACTGTGAGTATCGCCCCGATCAGCACCGTTTTGCCGAACGGGTAGAAAACAATGTTTGTGAGCAAAAGGCCGAATGTGAAAATAAGTGCGCCTTTTCCGGGGATGTCTGATTCGCCCCTGCGCTCGACATCGCTGACCACGGAGTGGATAAATGGGATGTGGACAACATCCGTGTGCAGCCTTGAGAGCAGGTACCCCCCTGCAAGGATTGCTGCAAATGCGGCGATTGCGGCCTCTTTTGCCGGCGCGACAATCACTATCGCCACTGCAATGAGCCCGCCGCATATGTGCATGAGCTGCCTTATGACCTCGCGCCTCATGCCCCCCGCTCCCTTACTCCTTTCCTGATCCTCATCTCGCTTTTCCTGAGCATTTTTTTATTATTGTATTCTGAGAGGATTTTTTGCAGTTGGGCTATTTTTTTCCCTTTGAGCCCATTCACTTTTTCTGCGAGTAATGGAATGCAGCGCGTGATGTTGTCGACAATTGTAATATTTGCTTTTTTTGCAGTCCTGCTAATGGGATTGAGGTCTATAGCGATTACGAATTTTCCTGCTTTGCGTAATGCCCCTGTCCGGTCGCCATCCTCGAGCATCACCAGGACCACATCCGCTTTCCATATCCCGTTTTTGTCCGCAAGGCCCCTTTTTGAATTCAGGCCCGGAATTTTCTTTGCAGGGTTTGTCCCGAGTATTTTGGCCCCGAGCTTTGCGAATTCCTTTTCAATCAGACTTATCCGTTGCGGCGTGCGGTAAAATAAATTCACCTCGATTTTTGCATCCGCGGCTTTTGCGAGCTCCGTGATCTCCCTTGCGCAGAGTGCTGTCGCGTTCCCGTTTACGGAAATCACTGGCCATTTTGCCAAAATCAGCTTTGCCGCGGCTGCCTCTATCTGCACTTTTGCCTGCGCGGAGGTCTTCTCCCCCAAGAAATAATCCAGTGCTTCCCCCCTTCCGTGCGCGATCATCCCTGTTGCAGCAACGATGCCCTTGAGGAATGCCTGTTCCATTTTGTGGCGCTCCTCAAGCGATCTTTTGCGCGGGTGGTCTGCCGGAATTGTCATAAAAGCCTGGCTCCTTTTTTCGCTATTTTTGCGACCATTACTCTCTTGCAGTATCTGGCAAGCTCTTTTGCATCCTGCCGCGGCTTATTGGTCGGGATGAATATGGTCTCGCCAAGCATTGCCATGCTCGCATGCGGGATTTTTTCAATGATCCTGTTGATTGCAAAAGTGCCAAGCCCTGAAAAGAGGGTAAAGCGCCTTGATTGCAAAATGAAGCCCCTCATTGTTTTTTTAGCCAGAAATTCCTGCATGCATTGCATGCCAGCCCTGTTTATTTTCCTCGTCCATGCGCTGCTCCGTATTATTTTTTTTGTGCGTATCGGCCGTAAAAATCCCAGCACTACATATTTTTCTGCAAATTTTAGTTCCTGCGCCCCCTTTGATGGATATGGCTTTTTTCCAACCATGAGCCCTGCGTGGTTTTCCGCGATCACGTCCCCAAGGCCGGTGCCGCATTCGATTTCGGCCTGCTTTGCAATATTAGTCACATGCGCCCTTGAAAGCCCCAGCCTGAAAAATTTGTTGATGCAGATCGCAAGGCTCAGCGCCCCGGCCCCGGAAATCCCGAGCCCATACCCGATTGGGAACTTTGTAAAATGCCTCACTTCCACTTCGCCTTTAACGTTAAACTTTTCCCTGAAAATGGCAAGCACTGCCCTCGACACCTCGAGCCTCTTCTTTTTCCCGTTCAAGAAAAATGCGTCTTTTTCCGCCGGTTTCACGCTCGTGCGCATCCCGCCCTCAACATTGAGCCCGGCGCCGGTGGAGCCGTTTTTGTAAATCACGAAAAAGCCGGTGATATGGCCGGGGCTTTGAGCGCAAAATTGCATAGGCAATAATGGATACGAACTGAATTAAAATGACTGTGATGTTAGGCGCGTCTTGCTTTTTGGACCAATTTCCATACCCTGTGCTTGAGCCTATTAAATGCCAATCTGGGCCTTTTGAATTTTTCGCGAAGCTTGTAAACTCTCCTCAACCGTTTATCTTCCCCTGGAAACGGATACGGGTATAGGTTAATTATGCATTTGTGGGGTATTTTTTTAAAAGCGGGTAAATGGCCAGCCCCAACTATGATTATTTTTGGCTGCATTTTTTGGATTTCATGCAGGAATTTTTTTTCCCTTATCGGCGTTACTAAAAGATTTTCAATTTTATCAGCGTGTGGATTTGATGGCCGCTGCGGATAATGGGGGATGTCAATCCCCGTCGGTTTTATTCCTTTCCGTGAAAAGTAATCTCCTATTGTGATGAGGAATTCAAGCACATGAATCTTTTTTCTTATTTGGGCAAATTCAAGAAGGCATGAATCTGGAAGCTTATTTCCTATCTCCTCCAATTCCTTTTCCCTCTTTTCAGCTTTTTCCAGTTCTTGGGTGTGTCTTTTTTGTGAATCACCTATCCCTACTCCTGCCTTGAGGAATTCATATGCAACTTCATCAACTGCCGAAATATTGTGCTTTTCGAGTTCAGCAATCAGGATTTCAGCATTTTGTTTGTTTCGGTGTTCCACGCCAATTATTGTGGGCAGGTCCATTGCGTATTCACTTCCTCTTTCCCACGATCATCGCATGGTCCTTTTCATAGGGCTCGAGGTTGATTATCTCGGTTATCTCAAATTCCTTTTCAAGCTTTTTCGCCTCTTCTTCAACAACCACTGCAACAGGGTCGGTTGAGCTGATCGAGCGCACTTTCAATGAAAGGTATGCAAATCCCCCTGCCTTGAGGTATGCATGGCAGTTGCGCATGAGTATTTCAGCCTGGTTTTTCTGGCTGACATCTTGCACAATTGCATCAATTGTAAACCCGCCCAGCTGCTCTTTATATGTCATCGGCGAGTTCGCGTCTGCAAGTATGGGCACGATGTTTGGCCGCTCCTCGCATAGATAAATGAATTTGCGCATTGAGCGCGCGCTGATGTCAACGCCAAAAATCACGCCGTCAGCGCCCACTATATCGCTCATGTGCGAGATTGTTGTGCCTTCAGCAGCGCCCAAGTACAGTATCTTCGATCCGCTGCCAAAGGCCATGTTTGCCATTCCTTTTTTTATTGCAGCCCCTACCTTTGACCTGCTCGGGTCCCAGAACCTGTACTCCTTCCCGCCGTATTTGAACAGCTGCTCCCCGTAAACGCTTTTTCCCGGGGCGAGGTTTTGCGTGGCGATGCTGTTGCCTACCGAGTAAACGCCGTCTGTGATTTTTGAAATGCCAAATCCCATAGTGATTGCCGCTACATATCAATGTCTTGGGGTTTATTAGGTTAGCGATTTTGCGGGCAGGGGGAAATATTTTACAATTGGCAATTGCCGGTATTTTCAGGTTTTTAAGGTTTGTCTATTTTTGAAATTTAGGGAAATGAATTTGGCGTTAGTATTTTCCCTTCTTCCACTTCCTGGCGCCAAAGCCCCTGTTTGCGCCTGCTGCGTCGTCCCGTTTGCCAAATGGTTTCCTGCCCTTATCAGGCCTGTCCCCGCCGCCTTCCCTTCTGCCGCCCCGGTCCCCATAAGGCCTTCCAAATCCTTCCCTTGCGCGATTTTCCCCGCCAAAACCAGTTCTTCCCCGCGGCCTCTCATCCCTTGCCCCAAACTTTCCCCTTCCGCCCTGCGGGCTGAGACGGGGCCTTCCTTCCCCGCCTCCTTCGCGCGAAAACGTCCTTCTCTCATCATTTCTCCTGAAAGATTTCCCCTGCCCGAATTGTGGCCTGCGGCCTTCCCTTGCGCCAAACCCGCGTCCCTCGCCTTCAAATTTCCTGCCTCCAAACGGCTTTCTCTCGCTTCTGCCTTCAAACCGCCTGCCGCCAAAGCCGCTTCCAAAATCCCTGCCTGCTGGCCTTTCCCTTCTTCCAAAGTCCTGCTTTGCAGCCCTTATTGCGCCTTCAAAGTTTTTCCTTCCCTCAACCCTGTTGCCTTTCCTCTCAAACCCGCGCTTCTCAAACCTTTCCATCGCGGGGAGTTTAGGCTCCTGCCCGCGCGCTTTCATAGCATCATATTTTTCAGTGGGGGCCTTTGTTTCCTTGCGCGGCTTCTTTTCCGCCCCATGCAGCTGCTTTGCCCGCCCTTCTATGCCCCGGGCCAGCTGCTCTCCCTGGTCTTTTCCGCCAAAGTAATCGATTTTTGCCGCAATTGCAAGCTTTGATGCTATCGTGCGGCAAAGCCTTCCCTTGTCTTCCTGCTTTGCCGCCTTAATGAGCGGGTGCTGGTAGAGGTAGCCGTGCTTTGGGCTGCTTACCCCTTTTTTGAAATGCAAAAACAGCGCCTTCTCAGCTCCAATGACCTGTATTGTCGATGCAGGCAAAAGCGCAAGCCTTCTCTTGCTCCCTGCCTTTGCCAATATCTTTGCCCCGATCACAGGGCCTGCTACTGCGCAAAAATTAGGCATCTCGCGCTTCATTGTCTGCTCAAGGTACTTTGATAAATACTCCCGCTCCTGCCGCAGGTTCATGCAGTTGAGTGCAAGTGCCCTCATCTCTGCCATGTCAGCGTCCGAAACCGATGAGCCTATTGATTTTTGCGCTGCCTGAAAAATTCCTGCTGCAAGCTCGTCATTGTCAATTTGCTCCTTCACTTTTGCCTGAGTGAAGCTTTCCCTTTTCCCAAGGGCATTCACAAGCTTTATGTAATGGTCATTGTCCGCAACCATCTCATCAAGTTCGGGGAAGTGCACAGCGTGCCATTCGCGCAGCTGCTCAATTAGCAGGTTTGCAATAGGGTCGAGGTCTTCCAAGATATTGACTGATTTTATTATGTGCACGTCCTTTTCCTCGTATTTTTCCTGCACCTTTTTTTTTGCAGCGTCAATAAACTTGCGCCTCATTTCCTCAACCCTGTCCATTTATACGCGCCTCCAAAATTTCCCCAATTTCTGAAATTTTTACCCTCTCCTGCTTCATCGTGTCACGCTCACGCAGTGTGATGGTATTGTCCTTCATGGTGTCATAATCGATAGTGATGCCAAACGGCGTTCCCACAGCGTCCTGCCTGCTATAGCGCCTTCCGATGCTCCCCGATTCGTCATAGATGCAGAGGAATTTCTTCATCAAATTGTTGTAAATCTCTTCCCCCTTCTGCGCAAGGCCGTCTTTTTTGACAAGCGGGTAAATGCCGACATGCACTGGCGCGATCCATGCAGGGAGCCTCAGGAGCGTGCGCTGCTCATCTGCCTGCCTCTCGTCATAGGCCATGTCAAGGATGGCGAAGAGCGGCCTGTCGACCCCGAATGCAATTTCTATCACATGGGGTATTTCCTCTTTTCCCTCAGGTGTGCGCGCCGTGAGCTTTTGCCCTGAGAACTTTGCATGCTGGCCAAGGTCATAATTTGTGCGATCGCTTATTCCGCACACTTCAAGCCAGCCAAAGCTGCGCAAACTGACTTCAATATCCCATGTGTCGTCTGAGTAGAATGCCTTCTCGTCGCCGTGGTGCTGGCGCAGCCTTATCTTTTCTCTGGGAATCCCGAATTCGAGAAACATTTTATATGAAAATGCAAGGTGCCATGCATAGGCCTTGTTTTTGAGCACTTTCTTCTCAATTGCATCCGAGAGCTCCATGCCCTCTGGCCCTTTGCCATCCTTTTGCAGCCCTTCAGTCCAAAGTGGCAGGATTTCCTCCTTCAACCCGTCAAATTTTTCCCAGTTTTTCTTCATTTCGGGGAATAAGAATGTCTGCGATTCCGCCTGCGTGAACTCGCGGCTGCGCAAAATGTGCTGCCTTGGCGAGATCTCGTTGCGGAACGCTTTCCCTATCTGGAAAACCCCGAATGGCAGTTTGTCGCGGAAGAAATTCATGTAATTTTTGAATGGCAAATATGTCGTTGTCGCGGTTTCCGGCCTGTTGTATGCCCCGATATTTGTCCCTATAGTTGTTTTCATCATCAGGCTGTGCCGCCCGATTTTTTGCGCGAGCTTTTTTCCTGTCGGCGCCTTGATGTTCTTCTCATTTATTGCCCTGAGAAGCTCCCCATCATTGAAATGGTCTGCCTGAATGCCGGTCATTTCCTCTATGAGCTTGTCTGCCCTGTAAGATTCTTTTCCGTCCTCTGTAAGGATTACAGGGTCATTGAACCCTTCAAGGTGGCCTGACGCTTTCCAGACGATTTCAGGGGCAATGATAGGGTATTCGATCTCGAAAAACCCCTGTGAATTGAAGTGCTTCCTGATGACCGCTTCAATATTGTTTTTGAGCCTCTTTCCAAGCGGGCCATAGGCATAAAACCCCGAAATTCCGCCGTATATTTCAGGTTCCGGGCCGTATACAAACCCCTTTTCCTTCAAATAGGCCGTAAGGGTCTCTGAAAAACTGTTTTTCTGCGCCATTAAGTAGTTTAATCAAGGCAAAGGATTAAAATTAGCTGTTAAACCATTTCTAATAGCAGTTTTCCAGCCGCAGAAGCATAGCCCGGTTTTGCAGCCGATTCGTAATCGGCCGGTCGAGGGTTCAAATCCCTCCTGCGGCTTTTTTTGAATAAATGGAATTTATGCGGGTTCTTCGCAAGGCTTTTCTTCTCACTCCGTCATAAGTATAACCTGCTTCTCGTTGCTCCTTCTCTGGCCGCTTGGGTCTTTGTATACCACGGTAATTGTGCATGATGCGATTCTTGCGGCAGGGGTTGTGGACGGGAGGTCAATTATGTATGCTATGCCTTTCCTCTGCCCTTTTTCAAGCGAATCGATTGCATAATCCGTTGCCCCGCTGAATGTGAGCCATGCTGAGTCCTGCGGCTTGCAGTCAATCCTTGCCTCAATGTCGGTGAGCAGCACTTCCCCGCCATTCCTGATATCGAGCATCCCGACTTCTTTTTTGTAGGCATTATCCCTTCTTTGCAGGGTGTACTTTTCATTAATGCCGTCAATCAATATTTTCGCATCTATTTTCGCAGCATCGATCATGATGTCGAATTTTTTCTCATAATAGCTCGTGCGCAAATAGAGGGCCCCTGTGATTGATTCTGTTTCCTTCCCCTGCGGGAACTGCATGCTTGCAGGGACCGTGAGCACAACTGTCATCTGCCCTTCCTCGCCTGCAGGGACGCTGATGAAATTTTCCGGGCTGAAGCGGAACCACTTCTCGACATCTGAGGGCGTGCTGAACTGTGTTGAGCTTATTTTCACTTCCGCCTTTGCATTCCGGAAATCAAACACGTTGTCATTTGAAACCTTGAGTATCTTTTCCACGCTCTCTCCGGCCTTCACCTTGCCGTACTGGGCCTTGTCAAGCGAGCCTGCAAAGGTTACCCTGAATTTGTCGGTGCTGAACTGCGTGAGGGAATACTCTGCCCCTATCCTGGCATCCTTATTGCTCAGCCCTTCAATCCTGATAGCGCCGCTTTTGTTTTCCCCGCGCAGCTTGCTCTCAACTTCCCTGTCAACCTTGAGCTTTGCATTCACCACATTTTCCCCGGGCGCTATGAGCAGCGGCTCGCCATACTCCAGTTTCATTGCCCCTTTCATGTCGCCTTCAAGCAACAGTTTCACATCCTCATCCTGGTTGCCCCTGTTGGTGATGGTGAGGGTTATGTCCTTTTGTTCCCCTGTCACAAAGCTATCGGGGATTTCCCCTTTGAGCTCAAGCTGCTTTGCCGCTTCCATTTCTATCGCCACAGGCCCAGTGCCGCTGATAGTGAGAGGATATTGCCGCAGGGTTTTTTTCCCTGCAGATGACACATCCGCCTTGTAGGGGCCATTCTTCAAGTTTACGGCCTCCCCGCCTTTTACTGTTTTGATCTCCTGCCCCTGCGGGTTGCTCAGCTTTATCGTGCCATCAATCGGCTTCCCTTCGGTATCAGTCAGCTCAATTTGTACGGGGTGGTAGCTGCCGATGAAAAAATCGTAGGCAAAAAAAAGCACTGCAAGTGCCACTATGCCCCCTATGATCATCGGGGCGTACGGCTTTGCCTGCTCTACAATGCCGCCTATTGCTTCCCCCGCGTTCCCTAATTGGCTTTCATTATATTGCCCGCTGTCCTGCTCATCGCCCGGGCTGTCATACTTGTCATACATGCCATTCAAATATACTTTAAGATATATTAAACGCTTGCGGTTATGTTTCCATTCCAGACTCACTGTCCTGTAATCGCCATTCTTTTTGCCCCCATCACAGTATAGCGCGAATCACTCACAATGACCTTGCGGTAGCGCTCGATTATCCTGTAGCTTTTCAGGTGCACGCCCCATCCGCGCTTTCCAAGCTGCCTTGCAAGCTGGCTGAAGTCGACACGCCTTCGCGATTCGCGGCGCGCATCTGTAAGGTTCGCGCTCAAAAGCCTTTGCGCGCGGCCGCGGATATCCCCAACATCCTTCCTTCCCGCCCTTTCCTCAAGCCTGCAGATCCGCAGCCAGCGTCTGGCATTCATTTTCCATTCGGCAAGGATTTCACGCGCCCTTTTGTGCGGGCTGTCAATGGCGAAAATTGCATCCGAAATTAAAGCAAGCTTTTTTATCACGGCAACCCGTTGTGCAGGCCTTACATGCGTGAGCACCTCGCCCGCAATAGCCGCGTCAAAATGCGGCCGCTTCGAGAGCTTGCGCACATCCTGCCTGTAATACTTCGCCCTGCCTGCAGCTAAACGTGAAAGCTTCACTTCCTTCACGACAATTCCCCCCTTGCGCCTCAGCGCCCTTTTCTCGCTCGGGGTGAGTTTAAAATAGCGCCCCATTGCCTGGGCATTGCCCGATTTGAGCGCAATCCGGATTTTTTTCCTTCGCAGCTGCATGAGCATTTTTGCACTGATGTCTGCAAAAAGTATTTTCCCAAACGGCAGCCTTGCGGCAACCGGCTCATCCCCCGGCCCTATTTCAAGGCAGCTCTTTCCAGCAGCGCCCCCAAGCATGTTCTCCATATCTTCGCAGACCATGCCTGCAATGTCAGGCCCTTTTCGCATAAGGGTTTCCCATGGCTGGGTTTCCATGAAATACTTGCCGCCAAACCAGTTTGCCTCATGCTGCCGCTCGCCCACTTTCCATTCAAGTTCCGGTATGGTCCGCTTTCCCTTCACATAAATCACTTTGCAAAATTGCTATGTGGCTCCGGCCTCTGTTGCGCTTTTCCCATTCCCGCTGCCCTTTCCCCTGCCCCTGATCCCATGCGTGCTTGCGGCCGGCCAGAGTTCTTTTAGCTGCTTTGGCAATATTGCCTTCACATCTCCGATTTCGCCTTCACTGACCCTTTGTTCAAGGACGCGGAAAATTCCTTCTACCACCTTTTCAGGGTCAAAGGAAGTGTCATTTGCAAGGTGTGCATAAACCTTTGCGATGAATTCCTCCCTGTCCCTGACTTTTATAGGCGTTGCCGCAGGCTTCCAGTTCTCATAATAGGCCCCGCGTAGCACCATTGGCAGCTGCGCTGCAAGCTGCGCCGCCTCTTCGACGCTCAGGCAATCGCGCAGTTCAATCAGGGTCGCCTTGAGGGCCATGTATGCCTTTTCCCTGTCATCCGTGCCGATCTCGCGGCAGGCATCATTAATCCATTCATGCGCCTTCTGGATGGATTTGTCAAAGTAACGTAACCCCGTACCCGTCATTGCCTATCCCCCCTTTTATATATATCTCTCTTTTTTTGTTAAAAAGGGCTCGCAGGTGTTAGTAAAGCGCCTGCCGGCCACTTCAGTCTTTATTTCGGCAATTGCCTGCTACTGTTTTAAATACCACCAATGCCAGAATCTATCCATGAAAGTGTGCCTCATATCGTCCGAAAACTCCGGCATAAACGTGGTGCCCGCAATTGCGGATGCGCTGCGCTCGCGCGTTCATGGGATCGAAGTTGTGCTAAAGGTTGCAGCTACCCCCCTTGATATTGTGAATGAAGTGTCGCTTGCAGGTGGCTGCCGTGCTGTCGCCGTCATTTTGCACTATGAAAAGGAAAATGCGCAGGTGAGGGTGTTGATGGAAAAATTAGTGGACCTTGATTTGCAGGGCAAGCACACAATGAAGTTTCTGGAGCAGGACGTTGATTTGGATGGGGCGCAGGAGGCGGCAAGGATAGCCGACGCGATTATGGTGAAATTATTCGGCAAAACCGGCCCGCAGCAGGCAGGTGGAAATAAGGCAAGCTACAAGGAACTGTGATATTTTAAAATTTTTAGCAGTTAAATAGTTTTGGGAATTGCCCCGAATTTATCCGTCCCTTTTTTCCCGCTCCTTCCCGTGGCGCAGCAGATGCTCTTTTATAGCATGGTGCTTGTGGTATGACTTGTTGATAAGCTGCAGCTTTTCCATTTCCCCCTCAAGATGCTGGATCTTTTTCTCACGTGCTGCAACCGTGTCGCGCAGATGCGAGAGCATCTGGTTCTTTTCATGGATGTCGCGCCGCGCTGCGGAGATTTCGCGCTCGTGCTTTTGCTCAAGCTCGTTTCGCGCCCCTATCTTTTCCTCCTGCATCGAAATCAGTTCCTTTGAGTATGTATTGCGAAGCTGCACTGTGTCATGCTCGATTTCCATGAGGACTTTTTTCGTGTAATCGCGCTCCTTTTTGAGCACTGTTACAAGCTCGAATGTCTTTGCCGTGAGCTGGGCTTCAATGTCCTCAACGCTGCGCACGTGCTCGCCAACCCCCTGCAGCTGCCTCTCAAGCCTTGCCATGCTCTCTGTTGCCTCCTCAAACATCCTTCGCGTTATCGCTGTCCTTGATTCGAGCTGCCTTGACGCCGCGTTCAGCTCGTTTTCTATGTCCGTTGCGGATTCCTTTTCAGCAAGGCCTAAAAACGAGTTCTTCCTGTTTTCCTCATACTTTTCCCGCAGGTCCGAGAGTTCCTTTTCCTTTTGCTCTAAAAGCGTGATTATGTTTGCCTGGCCTGCTTTTGTGCTAAGCGTGCTGTCGCGCTTGCGGTCAAATACCCGCAGCCTTTCAGCCATGTAAGAACCCTTTAGCAGCGCGGCAAGGGTCTTTTGCTCAAGGTCGGCATAAAGTTCGGGCACCGTGATGGTTTGCGCGAGCACATGGATCCCCTGCTCCTTGATCTTTCCTGTGCGTGCCTCCTCCATCTCACGGTTCCTTTTGAGCACCCCGATAAGCTGTGAGAGCTCCCCGATTAGGCCTTTGAGTTCGGGCTTTCCCGCTTCGGGGCGCATTTCAAGCCCGGTCTTTGCGTCCCTGAAAAGCTGCAACAGCTGCTCTAGGAGGGGTATTATCCCATTAAGGTTCAGTATGAACGATTGCCTTGAGTATTCCCCCCAGTGGCGTGCCGTGGCCTTTTCACGCGCGGCCAGAACCGACTGCTCTATGAGTTCACAGATGTGGGCGAGTTCATGCATGCTAGCATATGGCATCTACCTGTATTTATTGTTTATTCAGCGGGGGGGCTTTGTCCATAAAGTGCCTGATTTGGGATATAATGGCAATTGCGGCGCAATTGTAAATTTTAACCGGATTGACTTTTCAGGCAAAGCCAGTTGAGGAAAAAGAGGATATGGGCAGTCTTATTGCGCTTAATCTCTATTACTATAATTTTTGGTATTTTTTGGCTTTGGGTACTGGTCATGGAATTGTGCCGTGCTATTCCATGCGAGCCATGCGCGCCCCCTTTTCTCTTGCCCTAATTGTCTGATGTGCCTGTTAATAACCTGTGTCGCAATTCCTTTGAGGAATTGGGAAATGCCGCCATGTTCTTTGGGGTTATATGCGTCAAGGGCCTCCCATGCCCTTAAGGCCACGTTCTGGAGAACATCTTCCCAGTCTTTTCCCTTGTACTTCTGCTGCACAAGTGCCTTAATTTGCGCATAGTATCTATCAAAGGCCCGCATTTTTTGTTCTTCGCGTATGGCGTTCGTGGCCTTCAATGCCCGGTAATCGATTCCATACTTGCGGAACCATGCGTATTCTCTTGCAGCCCTTTGCGCCAGCAGGGCTACGAAGACGTTTTGGGGGGCAATAGATGGTATGTAGAACGCAATCCTTTGCATGACCTGCTTGCGGACAAATTTTCGAAACTCCGTGCTTTCAGTGCCAAAATGGTGGCCCGAAATGACTCTTTCAACTTCTTCCCTGTTCAATTGGAATATTGCCGCGCACTCCCGGACAGGCAATGGTTGGACTAAGTCGAGATGATATTTTTCCCTGATTTTTTGCAGCATGGAAGGGCTAAGGCCGCGTGCATTCCCGATGCTATAGCCGATTTCGGGAAGCCTTGGTCTTGCAGTGGCTGATACGTTTTTCACAACAGTTATTCTTGTAGGCGTTCCGAAGACTTGCTGTGATATTTGTAGCATTGTAAGTGGTGTGTTTTTAAGCAGTTCAATGATTTGTTTGTGTTGGCCGGGTGAAATGGGTGAGGGCGGCCTCTTTTCACTGGGAGTATTGTGCCTTCTTTTTCCATGGCAGCAATATTGGGGTATGCACCCTCATGCGGCACGTTGGCGAGTTTTGCAATTTGCTGGATCGTAAGGCCCGGATTTGTGGTGATAATCTGCTTTATCTTATTGCGGAGCGCAACATTCGGTGGGACGCCCCCTCCGTGCGCTGCTTTAGGCGCAGGTATTTCACCTGCTTTCACCATACTGCGGATAAGCCCATATAAATATGACCGTTTTAATCCCGTGAGTTGTGCTATC
>DUGC01000090.1 GCA_013331625.1 Candidatus Iainarchaeum sp.
GAAGGCGAATCAAGGCTGAGCCAAGTCCGTTCAAAGCTTTTGCAGCTAAAGCCTGCAATGAAAATAGCAGGCGGATTCATAGGGATTTACATTGCCACTTTGCTGCTTGATAGTGCAGTAGGATATGGCCTCGAATCCAAGCTTCCCAAAACAAATGATTACTGGGCGCCGACCATTCTCAATAACGAAAAAGCGTCACTGACTTCAGATTATGCAAAGAAATACAATGCTGAAATAGGCGGCAATGTTGGAAAATCGCAGTCGGGTCAGATATTATTATACAAAGACCCATACCCGGAGTTCAGGAACTTTACTGCAAAAGATGTGAATGGCCGCACATTCTACTATGAAATATACCCAAATGCGCATAGGAATATTTTTGCTGTACGGGACGCATTCCGCGATAGCGTTGCGCATGAAGAAACAGGGTGGAAGTACTTCAATGGGCTGCTTATAGGTATCGGGGCGGGTCGCTCTGTTTCTGAAAAATATGACATGGCCTCATTCCAATATGAGGCAGAGGATCCCGGCCTTGTGAAAGCGGTATATATTGTGGTTTTTCCCATTGATTCAAGCGGTGTGACCAATCCAAAGCCAATCAAGTTCCTCAGTGAGACGCTGCTTGATAAGCTCGCCGGCCAGTATGATTATTTCGACTCGGCAGTGCAGTGCAGCAAAAGCGCGGCAAACGGGATAAAATGGTACTGTGACCTCTATGGAGTAAGGGCAGGCCTCCAGTCAGGAAAGTATGTCGCTGCAACCTTTGTCCTCATGGACGCGCAGATATTCACGAGCCATGATACCATAGTGCCCAAAATGCAGGAAACACTCAAGTTACGCAACTGTAACTTTGCAGTTATAGATGGAAGCAAGGATTACTGCCCGCTCTTTAGCGCAATCGTGGAAGAATCTTATATTGACAATGATATAGAGGCAGGAAAGGCTCAAGCGCTTGACGATAAGACAGTAGGCAAGGCATTCATTGAGCCGATTAAATCAGCAGTTGCAGAGCAGGGAAGAGCTTTAGCCGAAGTAGTGCAAAAAGTGAAGAGTTATAGTAATCCTGTTTCGATCCTTTGGTCATGGCTCAAGTACCAAGTGCATGGAATTCCTGTTATATTCTCACCCATCAGCGGAGCTGAAAATGTATGGAATATGGGGAAGGCAAGGGATGAAATCGAAAAAAGGTTTTCAATCATATCAAACTCGTCAAATAATCTTGGCAAGAGGGCCATGATGGTTGGCCTTCCGATGTTTGAGGAATTTGAGATCGCCGGCGAAATTAGGCCTCCGGTCACCATTCAGGATACTAAGGTAACGCCCGGCATTCCAGCAGGGAACCAGTATGCATTGATTTCACAGGCGCTCGCAGCCATTGACATCAAGCTAGCAAGGGAAGTGCTTGGCAAGGTCGACACTGCAGGCTCACAGGCAACGGCTGCGCCGTTGGCACCTGCAGCCGGAACCGCGCCAGCAACAGCCGGAACGGACCCGGACTCAATCGGCCCCGGACTACCGGTTGANNGCGCCACAGGCGCCTGCTGGGCCTGCGAAACCCGTTGCTCCATCTGCGCCCCCTTCAAGCCCTGATCCTTCAGCGCCTGCAACAGGTGCAAGCGCGCCAGCGCCGCAGCCGGGTCCGTCCCCCGCTTCAGGGACTCCTGAAATAATAGCCACAGTGGCGGATGACTCGCTGACAGAGGACAAGGCCAGCGCCTCCTCATTTGGCCCCGGGTCTGCGCCTGATTTTATTAAAAGTACATTAAATGATTGGAAAATTAATATTGAATTAAACCTCCCGTCTCCTAAAAGGCTCAATTTCATCAATATCAATTCAGCTGGGGGGTGGTCAACTATTAACAGGGAAAATTGGCCATTGGTTGTCTATTACAATGGTAAACAGAGAAATGGCTCACCGCCAAATTATCAGCAGTCACTGGGCCTTGACTTGCCTGCGGGGAAAAGTGTTCTGACATTGTATATTCAAAATAACTCCCCTATCGAAATGAATCAAACAAATAATAAAAAATTTTATTCTTTTCTCTTCGGGCCTGTTTATCTAGGCTTTGAGGATGGTAGTTTTGCTGCCTTTTTCGATACAAAAAAGATCTATGAATCTAACATCCCTCCGCAGGGTGCCGCTGCACCACCTTCCGCGCAGCCAGCATCCACCCCAACGCCCCAATTATTTGACAATTTGAGTGGATTTGAAATCAAATATAAGTATCCATACAAAGGTATGACTCCAACATCGCTTGATGACCCCAAAAGCGGCTTTTTTGGGATCAACCCGGCAGGAAAGGTCCTGCGCCCCGGTGAAGTGCTGGTGATTTTCGCTGCCACCAACATAAGCGGAAAGGCACAAACATACGACCTTGCCGCGCTTGAAGTGATGGAAGGATACCGGGTCAGGGTATGGATAGCAAATTATAATCCTGCCAATACTAACAAGTGGATTTCGCAGGGCACTTTCAAAAACGATAATTGGTGGATCTCAGGCAAGGTCAAATACGGGCCGATTGTTTCCACGAGCGAGCAGGATGGCGACGGGATAGAATTCCACGATTACGCCCCAACCCCTGAAGGCGTGGAGATGTTTGAGAAAGTCAGGAAGGAATTTGAGGCGCAGGCTGCTGCGGGAAAATGACGAATTATCTTCCTGCCTAATTCAAAATGCGACAAAGCACTGCAGCCAAAATAAATTTTATGCCAGCATCCTGTCCCGCGCCCTTGAATCATCATTGAGCGCCGCTGGCTGCCTTTTCACTTTCAGGATCGCTTCATTGAATTCAGCAAGGCCGATGCTCTGCTTGCCTTTGCGCAGCGCAAAAATGCCCGCTTCCATGCACGTGTTCTTGATATCGGCGCCGCTGAATCCTTCGGCAAGCTGCGAGAGCTCTGAGAGTGCCACATCGCCCTCAAGCGCCATCTTTGAAGTGTGGATGGCAAATATCTTCCCGCGCGCTTCCTTTGCAGGCAGCCTGACTTCTATTACGCGGTCAAACCTGCCGGGGCGCAAAAGCGCAGGGTCGAGCATATCGAGCCTGTTGGTTGCGGCAATGACTTTCACTCCCTTCACTTCATGGAAGCCGTCCATTTCAGACAAAAGCTGCATCATGGTCCTTTGGACCTCGCGGTCGCCATTAGCGGTCGCAAACCTGTGTGTCCCCACTGAATCTATTTCATCAATGAATATTATCGCGGGCTTTTTCTCGGCTGCAAGCTGGAATAAATCCCGCACAAGCTTTGCGCCCTCCCCGATGTATTTGCGCACAAGCTCGGATCCTGAAAGAGATATAAAAGTCGAGTTCGTCCTGTTAGCGACAGCCTTTGCCAGAAGTGTCTTGCCCGTTCCGGGCGCGCCGTGCAGCAATACGCCGTTTGGCGGCTCTATCCCTAGCTTTTCAAAGCTCTCTGGCTGCGTGAGCGGCAATATCACGGCTTCCTCAAGCTCGCGTATCTCATCCTCAAGCCCGCCGATTTGTGAAAATGTGACTTTCGGCTTTTCAATGATTTCCATCGCGTTCACGCGCCAGTCCTTGTTGTCAGGCAGGACTTTTGTGATGGTGAGGCTGCGCTGGTTCATCGCAACCCGCTTTCCCGCCTCAAGCTCGCCTTCAATCCCGACAACGCCTTTTACGAGGAATTCCATCCCGTTGCTGTGCTTTACAATGGCATTGTTTTCAGGCAGCACTTCAGAAACCGTCCCCACCATGAGCGGCGGCAACTTTAACTCGTTAAGCTCTTTGCGCGTGCGCTCAAGGTCAAGCTGCAGCTGCGTTAGGCGCGCGCTTGCCATCTGGCGCTCTGTCTGCAGCCCTGCAAGCTGCTCTTCTAGTGAAAATACGTAATCGTAGACGTCGTAAGCCCCTTGCCTTTTGACTTCGTTTGCCTCAGCCACCGCTTTCACCCCTTCTGATAAACTTAATTGCCTTTTGCTTGCTGCAACCGCCGGAACGGTTGTTTTGCAATACTACTTTGAGAAGAACAACCCTTTTAAACACCACTTCACCCAATTCATTAATTTACGGTATTTCGAAATTTTTACTGCTGTTTTGGGCTGGTTAGGAATGGAACTCGGGTTTGGCGCGTGGCTTTTCATTTTCCTTGCAGTCTCGGCGCTCGTGACATTGCTAATAAAAAGGTTCACTAAGGCCGACACGTATTTTTTGATTTCACTTATCAAGACGAAAAGGCCGCTTCCCTTCTTTGAGAGGATGGCAAAGAATTCCGCGCTCCTTGACAAATTCACCTCGCTCGGCCTGATTTTGGGATTTGGCGCTGTCGCGGTTGACTTCCTTTATGGAAAAAAACTCGACATGCTGCGGCGCATCGTGCTCTTCCTCGGCTCGTTTTCAATACTTGCCGGCCTGCTCTTTGCAATTGACCTGCTTTTAGGCAGGGGCCTTTCGGGCAGTTCGCTCATCGGGCCGTATTTCCCCCTGCTCATTGCATCTTTCGGGCTGCTTGGCCTTGCAGGTTTCACCTTGTTTTCCCTTATACTTCAGGCAGCAAGCATCATTGGCAATTATCTTGTCGGCAAGGGAAGCTGCCCCGGGGTTGCCCCGCTTGTTCCGGGCATTGAGATACCGGGGGTCCCGATAACGCCGCCTTTGCATGCATGGATCTCCCTTCTCATAATACTTGTATGCCATGAGGTAATGCACGGGATTGTAGGCAGAAGGCATGGCTTTGAAATCAAATCCACAGGAATCCTTCTTTTTGGTTTCCTGCCAATAGGGGCTTTTGTCGAGCCTGATGAAAAAGAAATTGCGGGTGCGCCCGGTGAAAAAGTCGTGCATTTCCTTGCTGCAGGCCCCATGGCAAACATTGCATTAATGGCGATTGCAGGCCTTATACTTGCAGGCTCGCTTGCAGTTGCAGGCCCCCTCACAAATTCATTATATCCGGGAGTTGCGGAAAACAGCATTTCTGCAGTGAAAGTTTCAAAGGTTCTGGCCCAGACGGAATTCTGCTCGCAAATATACCCCTCGCCTGCAGCAAACCGCCTGAAGGAAAAGGATATCATTACTGCAATCAATGGCGTTCCCGTAAGAAATCTGCAAGACCTCTTTACACAGCTCCAGAATAACCGCTTTGCCCCAAAGGAATTCACGCTCGACCGCAATGGCAGCGCTGTGAACCTCACACTTGAGCCAAATGAGCTTGGCCAGTTCGGGTTTGTTCCTGAAGGGGTCAGAAACCCTGCATTCAACCTGCCCCAATCATTCCCGCTTTACGCTTCAGTAGTAAACTTGGTTGTGGATTTCCTTTACTGGCTCTTTTTACTCAATTTCCTGGTAGCTTCTATAAATTTCCTGCCGGTAAACCCGTTTGATGGCGGCAGGATAAGCCGCAAAATATTTTCCCCGTATTTATGGTTCCTCAATGAGAGCAATGAGCAAAAACAGGCGATGGTCGGGAAGTTCTTTGCCGCGCTGATCCTGCTGCTCTTTGTGATCAATGCGATGCCGCTCTTTTTCAAATAGCACAACCTGTACCAAAAGTGATTTTTAAAGCAAATCCCTAAAAACAGGAATTAAAAATATGGGGGAGGGCAAATGCCCTCCCCCCTTTACCAATCGAGCAAAGCCCGGTTAGGTTTACAAATAGTCTATATCAAGATGGCCTTTTGGCTTTGAGCCTGCGGGCTTTCCTAGGTTTGTGCTCGCCCCTTTTATGTACGGGCTGTGCACTCCTGTAAAGATCGCAATGACTTCGATCTTGTTGTCAAATGTATTGTCAACCCTGGCTCCCCAGATGACTGCTGCGTGGGCGTCGATGCTTTCAGTGAGCTTTTCGCCGATTGCGTTGGCTTCGCCCAAGGTGAGCTCTGCCCCGCCCGTGATGTGGATCAGAACGCCTGTAGCGCCGCTGATATCAACGTCAAGGAGCGCGTTCTTGAGCGTATCCTCAACAACTTCCTCCACCTTGTTCACTGACTTGCTCTCTCCCACTGCAATTACCGAAAGATCCTTGTTGCTCATCACTGATCGCACATCGGCATAATCGAGGTTGATGAGTGATGGCTGCGTGATTGTCTCGGTTATTCCGCGCACAGTCCTTGCAATTACTTCATCTGCTACCTTGAATGCGTCCTGTATTGGCAGGTTTGGCACGAGTTCCACAAGCCTGTTGTTATCAATTACAACAACGGTATCGGTAACCTGCTGAAGTGCCGTAATCCCCTCTTCAGCCTTGATAAGCCTTGCTTTCTCCAGCGCGAACGGGTAGGTCACCATTGCAATTACAATAGCACCCTGCTCTTTTGCAATCTGTGCAATTATCGGGGCTGCTCCGGTCCCTGTTCCGCCTCCCATTCCTGCGGAAATGAAGAGCATGTCAACGCCTTCAAGGACTTCCTCTAATGCTGCCCTGCTCACTTCAGCGGCTTTTGCCCCTATTTCAGGGTATCCGCCCGCGCCCAAACCGCGTGTGACGGACTTTCCGATCAGAATTTTGGTTATCTCATCATTGATTATTGCAAGGTGCTGTTTGTCCGTATTTGTTGCAACAAGCTGGGCGCCTGCTATGCTCATATTTGCAAGCCTGTTAACTGCGTTACAGCCTGCCCCCCCGGCACCGACAACCATGATCTTTGGCGCGCCGAATTCATCGAGTTTTTCCTCTTTTTTATCAGTACCAGTAGTAGTAACTGCGTTTTCTATGATAGATTTCATGAAAGTTCACCCCTTCTCCACAAAGTGCGACGATAAAGGCTTTGTGAAAAACTTGAATAATGTACTATTGCGTCTTAACTCCTTTATATACATGTACTTTTATGTATACGGCAATTATAACGCTCCTTTTCTAAAATAAGGTAAAATACAGGTCTTTTCTTTATGTATACTCTCTTAACACGTGTTTTTCATGTGCCGACGAAATAAAAGGGATTAACATATCTCCTTTTTAGGTTTAGGGTGTAATTTTGACTGCAAAATGCAAATAATTCTTTTATGTGCCTTTATTTTCAATCTTCGCTAATTAATGATCCTGAAATAACAAAGCCGCTGTTTCTATTGTACTTTCCCCCTAAAGTTTCCTTTAAATATTCTCGTGGGCTAATATTAAAGTGGACTCAGATCGGGGAGGTAGCGGTTCCCTGTTGCCGGCAAGCCCGCTTACGCCGGGATTGAAGCCTTGGGGGCGGCCTGTCATTTATTGCAGTGCCGATGCGCAACTGTGACCTTCTGTCCCTTAAGGTTGTTTGCCTAAAGCCAACCCCGCAAGGCCCGGAAGGGAGCAGCGGTAACTTTTGCACTCAATGCTTAAGGACAAACGGAAGCGAGGAACGCAATCGGATAAACACTGCAGTGAGTGGTCTGGCCCACTTCAGGGCGCGTCCACACTTTTTATCAAAACTAATTTTAATACACCTCCCCTATTTAGGTATATGCCAAAATGGGTAGCCATCTTGCCTGTTTATAATGAAGAATCACATATCCGCAATTTAATTCCGGTTCTCCAAAAATGGGTTTCTGAAGACATGGCTGAACGGGCAGTTGTGTGCGTGGATGATGGCAGTACAGATAAAACCCGGGAAATTCTTGAACGTGCCGGCCTTAGGGTGATATCATCGGACCCGTTACGGCATCGCAATCTGGGGAAGGCGCAAGCGTTTGCTGCAGGTGCCAAGTTTGCAGACAAAGTGGATGCAAAAATAGTTGTTTCCCTTGACGCTGACATTCTTGACCCTACAGCTGAAAAGATCACTTCACTTGCACGGGAAATTGAACGGTCAAAGTTTAATATGCTTGTTGCAACTCAATTGGAACCAACTGTGGTGCGTTTTCCGGGGTCTGCCCCGAAGATGGAATATCAAGTGATTGGGACACCTTATACTGGGCCCCGTGCAATTAAGATGTCTGCTCTAACCCCCTTGCTCAATCGCAACCCCAAATGGATTTCACTTTTCAAAGGTTTTGCAATAGAAGTGGCTCTTGAACATTTAATTCCAAATAAATCACGCTCACAAGTGTCTTTTTACACCGATAAAGGATTTAGGAAAGGTAGGCGCAAGCAAAACAGGCAGATTCGCACAGCTATACGCAAGATTGAGCAGCGTGATGGTCTATGCTCTAAATTGCGGGAATTCAGGAAAACCAACAGGGCCTTTGCAAAAAATTACCTTGCGGAAATGAAAAAGAAACACCACCACATGCGCTAAATATGTTGGGGGGAGAGAGAGGATATTACCGTTCTATTCTGAATTGNNAGGGGCTCCGCCCCTATCTCATTTATCCGCTTGCTCGGCTTTTAGCGTTGCGCCATTTTTCAGCGCCCCGAGCACCGACTTTATGAATGCGGCATAGACTCCTGCAATATTTGAGAGCACAAGGTTTGAGGCGAACATGAAGAGTGTCACTGTCGCAAAAGCCGCAATTGCCCAGTAGTATGATGCAATAGCCTCGACAAGCGGCGATTGCTTCCTGATCATGTCAAAAGTGATCGGCTGCTTTAGCTCAGATTCCTTCTTTTGCAGTTCCTGAACTACCTTCGCCTTTATCTCCCCGCTCTCAAGCCCGTCCTGTATCTGGCCCATCGACGCGACGAAAATCTGCACGTCCGGATCCTGCTTTGTCTTGAGCTTTTCATATTGCGGAAGGCTTGTGATTGCCGATAATGCCTGCTTTTGCGAGTTCACCAAAAGGTCAGCCCCAAGCTCTGCCATGCCGCTGCTTCCCGCCTGCTGGCTAAATGCCATTGACATTATTGTTTTCCCAAGCCTTTCCACGTTCCGGTCATTTTCATTATATGCAAGCGTGCCGCTCACAATCAGAAGTCCGATTGCCAGAAGCAAAAAAGCGGCCTTGCTTGCCCCTGCTGCCGTCCTGAATGAAACAAGGAACTTGAGCTCCTCTTTTTTCACATAGCTTGTTTCGATCAGTGCGACAAATCCGATGACCACAAAGAGCGCAAGCAGCATCGGGGCAAATCCGATGCCGGCCATTACAACCGAGACAACCATTGCAGGCACGGCGCCGGCGAGCGCTGCCATGTAAACGAATTTTCGCTCCTTAAAATGCGTGAGCGCAGAAATGAGCCCATATGGGATGGGGAACACTATTGCAAACAGAATGAAATTCGGGTTTGCAAGGAATGCGAGCCATGCATCAAAATTTGTCAGCGCAAAAAGGTCCGTGTGCAGAAAATTGCTCGCGTTTGCAAAAAATGCTCCCGCCACAAGGCTCGCAAACACTATTGCTGCAAAGGCCAATGCCTGAGTCTTTTCGCCCGTTTTCTCACCCACTTCACACATTACATTCTGCCTGTATTTAAAACCTTCACCCATAGTTGGGGCAAGATAAATCCAATGTTCTTCTCCCCGAAAATCTCAGAACCTTTTATAAAGCTATAGAAAGCCATATTATTTGCCAAATGGCGAAAAATCCTTATTTAGGCCCAGGTAGCTCAGCAGGTAGAGCATCCGGCTGTTAACCGGAGGGTCGGTGGTTCAAATCCACCCTTGGGCGCTCATTTTTTTAGTTTATCTGGCTTCCCAAATTTGCGATTTTTCATTTTTTCATTGTAAGCGAATGTATTTGGCTTATCCCATTTTCCAGATGGGATAACTGTCGTACCCATCCTCCCGAAGAGGATTCAGCCAACCCAAGTTTGCAAAAACCGCCGAAACGGTTGCCCTTAAACTGCGAGCCCGGGCGAGCCAAGTCCATACGCAGTATGGCCACGTCGCTCCCAACCGCCGAAACGGTTGCTTGAATGCGGAGCCAGCCCCGTCGAAGACGGTGCGTCGCTCCCAACAGCCCCAAACTGTTGTTTTTCATTCCGAATATACGGTCAGCGCTGTTTTTCCCGCTCCCAATAAAATACCCTGCCACAGCCATGTATAAATGATTGAAAGGCTGAAAAATGCGGCAAGCACGGCAGCGCGCAACCTCAAAAGCATGGCGGACTATCTCATAGAGCGCCCAAAGGAATTCCCCTATTGGCTTGTGGCTGTAATCACGGTTGGAATATTGTCTGCAGTGCTCCTGAATGCCACATTCACCCACACATATTCAGGGGTGATAGAGCGGCGCAGCAACAGCGGCTCAAATCCGATTGAAATAATTAATAATATTATCCGCCCGCCCGGGGAAACTGTTGTTATCGGGGATGATGGCGAAAGCTCAACCGCATACGTGCGCGAGCTTGAAAAAAGGGTGCATTTTTACATCAACCAGCAGCGAATTGCAAATGCAAAGGCGCCTTTTGAATATGACGAAGCCCTTGCTGACATTGCGCGCCTGCATAGCGCTGAAATGGCGCAGTACAATTATTTAAGCCACACAAACCGGCAAGGGCAGGGGCCCACCGAGAGGGCCAAGGCTGCAGGATACCCTGTTGCAAAGACTTTTCACAATGGATGGGTAGCAGAAGCGATTGGCGAGGATGCGGCATATGCCTATGCTTACAGCTCGGCATCCTACAACAATGGCGGGCCTTACAATTATAACTGGAAAAGCGTTGACGCACTCGCGCTTGAAATAGTTGACAGGTGGATGGTGGGCCACGCGCCGCACAGGAACAATTTATTGAGCGATGACTTTGAAAAGGAAGGGATAGGGATTGCGATAAGCGGTGGGTACAAGGTTTTTGTGACGCAGGACATGTGGTAAAGCGGCATTTTTACAACGCCGTTGGCAAGAACGCACTTGCCTTTAGGCGGGTGATGAATTGCTGGTGGCGGCGTTGTGTGCTGNNCCTTTTAGGGGCGGGTCGTTTTGCATGCGCTAAAAATGAATTATAGCAGTCCACGAAAGTCTTTCGGTTTAATTTCGCGTCCTGCTATCCATCAAACCGCCGCAATTGCCGAAAAACTTTGGCGGTTTGATATAATTACGTGCCGGATTTAATATCGTCAATTTCCCGATGCAATTTTCATGCAGTGGCCTTTTCCACCGGATACTTTCCCGGATTTATGGCAGGGCATAAAATAAGCCGGCACCCAATTGCATCAAAATGCCGCAATCCTGCAAATTGAATTCATTTTTTGGAAATTAAATTCATAGAACATATGGGTGGCGCTATAATTGCCTTATTACTTGCCGTCATCCGGATTGAATATCCTTGGAATTTTCTTTTTGGAGCTCGCGCCTCGATTTCCAGAAGAAATACCCTATGACTCCCATTGTTATGAGCGGGGAGAGGTATTCTGGTATGTGGGCACCAAAGCTGTCAGCGACCATTATAATGCCCAAAAAGAACACCGAATACATTGCTCCGTTCTTGAGGTACCTGTACTTTTTCACCTTGTCAATGTTATGCAATGTAAGTTCGCGCACAACAAACGCCCCGAGCCCGTTCCCTACAAGTATCAGCGGGACAGAGAGCGTGAATGCAAAAGCGCCTATAACTCCAACGATTGAAAATGTCGCGTCAATGACTTCAAGGTATAAAATCTTGCTCATATCGCTCATGGGGTGGCCTTCAAGCAATGCCTTTTCCTGCGATTCGGCATTTTCCTTAAATCCGTGCGTTATGAAAAATGCGGTTGAGCCAACTACTGCGCCGAATGCCATCAGGGGCTGTGCGGAAATTGAAAACCACACGACAACCGCCAAAATGATGGAAATAACTGCATAAAACCAAAGGCCATATCTGTGAATCGTCCTTTCCCCGCGCAGGCCATAGCTTTTCTGTTCCAAAAACAGCCAGTGGAAAAAAAGGAATATGAGGAATATGCCCCCGCCAACCAACAGCACAGGCTTTGAATGCTCTATTGACTCCGCTATTGCAGGGTCGGAGTTGAATGTTGCCGTAAATGCTTCAATCGGCCCCAATGTGGGGTTTGCAAGCCAGAAAATTATGAAAGGGAGCAGGCCGCGCACCAAAAAAACGGCAATCAAAAGCCCCCAGAGCAAGAACCACTTCCTTGCCCGTTGGGACATTGTGCGCAATACGTCGGCATTGATCACTGCATTGTCTATTGAGGTGATGATCTCAAAGAGCATGAGGCCAAATGCAGTGAAAATGAGGGCTAAAATATCTGCCATTAAAATAACGCCCCATAAAACCAATTTAAATCTACTTATTGGGCCCTGTAAACCGGTTCAATATAGCCTGCAGGCAGTTCCTCTTTTGCAAACCGGAATGATGTTATCCCCTCTAATGAAGGAATCATGTTTGCCCTGAGCATCTGGTCTGAGAGCGTGTAGAGCACATCCTCAATATAGAGCGCCCTTTTCACCATGTATGAATAATCAAAATAATACCCTCTTTTCAGCTCCTCCTGCGCGCCCACATGCGTGATCCTTCCGAGTTCCTCAAACCCTTTTTCAAGCGTGACTTTGTACACGAATGCGCCCTGGAAAACAGGCTCGCCGTAAGCAGGAGGCATTGAGATGCCCTGCGGGGATATCGTTGTGGACGGTGCGGCCGCTTCTGCTCCGGTGCTTCCTGCGCCGGACCCTTGTATGGTTTTGGCATCAATTCCATCCTGCTGCCCCTTTTGCCCTTCGGGTATTTCATGCAGCTCTATCGGCAGCACGAGCAGCTGCCTTTGCGCATCATACAAAAATGCCCTGTGGTCGCGCAGCGCATATGAATCGGTGCCGCGATCGCCAATGATTATTTTATGCAGTTCCTTTGGGGCCGAAACATCGCTGACATCAAATATTGCCATTTTCATGCCCTGATACCATGCAAAGTCCCCATACCCTGAATCCACCGCATCCTTTCCGATACCGATTATATGGTTCTCATCAATCGGGTGCAGATAATCAGAATACCCCGGGATCTTGAGCTTTCCCAGCACTTTTGGCTCAGAAGGGTCTGAGACATCTATCACGAAAAGAGGGTCGACTTTTTTGAATGTGACAAGGTAAGCTTTCTTGCCCATGAAGCGCGCGGAATATATCCTCTCCCCGGGCGCAAGGCCTTCAAGCTTTCCAAGCAAATTCATGTCAGGGCCAAGCACGTAAAGGTTGTTTTTCTGCTGCCCCCCGAACTCATAATTGTTAACAGTTGTGGCGATGCGGAAATTCCCGCTGTATTCATCCATTGAAAACTGGTTGAGCACCTGTCCCGGCACTGACCCCTGCCCTATAAATGAAATTTTCCCCTGGGAAAAATTGAATTTATTCACAACAGTGCTCTCATAATCCCCGTAAATTGCCCTGCTGATTTTTTGGGCACCATCAATTTCGCGCAGCACGGGGATCTGCGGCGGCAGATAGGCAGTTGACGTGATGTAAATATTGGTTTCAGATGCAAATACCGCCTGCGCGCTTCCCGCAAAAGTTTCTTTTTCCACTATCCCGCTATCCAGGTCAATCATTGCAATGGTCACAAAGCTTTGCACAGGCATCGGGGGGATATACCCGATATCCTGCGGCTGCGCAATTGGTTTCTCGACACCCTCTTCCCTCATGAGCGGGATGATGCTGTTTGCCCCACTGGCCGCCCCTGATGCGCCGGAACTGCCTGAACCGCTGCCCCTATCGGCCTCCTGCACAGCCCCGTAACCGTAGTAATAATTTGGATAACTATTAATCACAAAAACCGCCTTGCCATCGATCAGGCGCGAGGTGAGGTAATTTCCGGTAAATTCAATTTCTTTTCCAAGCTTTGGCGCGGCCTTGTCAGTGATATCATACAGCTGCACAACCGAGCCGCCGCCCCACCTTGCAGGCATTTTCACTGCAGGCATTGCATCATAGCCATAATACCCATACCCATTGGCTGATGAAAACAAGAGCAGCTTGCCGCTAAAAATGAACATTTCCTGCGGCGATAGGCCATTTAGGTCTGTTTCTGATACGATCCTGCCGCCCTGCGCAGGGTATGCATCAACAATCACGAGCCTGTTTTTGGCAATCGCATAAATNNCCCGATGTTTTGTGAAGACTTGCCCGAATCAGCAGATGTTGAGGCCTGGGTTTCCATTACTCCTGCCATCATGGGGGCGATTGCTATTCCTGTGCGCAGCATATCCCCAGAGCCGTAAACCCTTCCGCCACCCGCGTCCTCAAAAGCAGCCTTTAGCTGCGAATGGTCCGTAAAGCGGGGCATTTCCTGTGCCTGTAATTTTACCGTGGAATTCGAATCATCATTGCCCTGCACTTGCCAGGGCACAATGCAGCCGCTTAAAGCTAAAACAAATGAAACTGCCGCAATAATTGCCATTGCCTTTTTCCCGTCTGGCATATTTTTCCCAATCATCTTATGGCTGGGGTTTTTAAAGAGGGTATCCATTTGGTTAGGCGAAATGCTAACTGTGGTTTTGCCTTCCATGGCGGATTTAAATAATTAATTGACTGTAATTTAGCAGGAGGGTGAGTCCAAAATGGCTGCTGAGAAAAAAGCTGCTGCAACAAAAGAGAAGGCAGAGAAGAAATCACACTGCTGCTCCTGCTGCGCAAGCGAGTGAATTCAACCATAAAGTTTACATCAATTTAACCACTGCCATATTAATCCGCAAATACGCGTGGTTTGTATGGCAGTTCCTGATGATCAGGTGCAAGAGCTGTGGCGCTCATACCGCCACGTCCTTCCCGGCATTTCCTTAAACCACCTGCAGATTTATCTGCTTCTTTGGGGTGTCACCCCAAAGAGCGCAAACGAGCTTATTTTGCTCTCAGGGCTAGCGCGCGCAACAGTATACAAGATGCTAACTGACCTTGGCGCGCAGGGCCTTGTGGAAAAAAACAGCAATGATGCAAAATATTTTGCCCAAAGCCCCCTTGGGGCGTACTGCGCAAGGGCGCGCAGGTCCATCCGGATCATCAAGCACGGAAAAAGCCTCATAAAAGGAATGGCGCAAAAGCAGCTGGGCGGCAACTGCGAGCTTTATGTCGTGCCGCAAAAGGGCAGGCCGCACATGCTCATCCAGAAGGCAACGCGCTCCCCGCTCAAGGATGAATACCAGCTGCGCGAGATACGCAAGGCAATTGATTATCACCTGCTCGAGCTCGGGTGCTCGCGCTCAAGGGCGTGGGAGGCTTACAGGTGAAGGTGATAATACAATTTGCAGTTATCTGTTTCAGGGATCGTTTTACTTTACGTACTTCTGCATTTTCCATCTTCTCAAATCGCTTATACAGCTCGGCAAGGACAAAATCATTTATCGCCGGCAAATAATCAAGGTATCCGAGATAATTGGGATTGCCTTTTATGGCCTCCATCAATGCATATGTGCCAAAGAACATCTGCGGCAATTTCTCACTTCCCCAAGTCGAATGCCCTGTCGACTTCGCGCTTTGGGATATATGATTATCCCCATTGATTTTCCCCATTTTCTTGGTTCTGCTTCAGTTTCCATCATAAAACCACATGAATCATATCAATATAACTGTATAGATTCATTTCGCATTTTGCCATCCCTGCTTTTTTTCACCGGCGGTTTCATTCGGGTTTGTCGTCGCAAGCGCGTACTCCTGCTCGCACGCGATTATTTTCAAAGGGATCCTCTCGTTCATCGCAAAAAGCAGCCCTTCGCCCGGAGCTGCGGTGAGCAAAAAAGACTGCTCCTGCACACTGAGCGCAAACTTTTCGCGCATCCCGCCAATTACCGCGCTATCCTGCCTGCAAAGGAGCTTCCATGCAGTGTTTGCGATCACGGCTTTTCCTGCAGGGGTGCAAAGCAAATCTTCCGCCTCCTGTGTTATGAGCATAACTGACAGGTTGAACTTCCTTGCAGTCTTCACAAGTTCAAAGATATGTGCTGAATGCTCCTCGTGGCGCAAAAGCGACCATGCCTCATCGATGATGAGCATCTTGCGCTCCTTGTCAGTCTGCATCCTCTTGTGCACATGCTCCATAATGACAAACATCGCAGCAGGCTTCATCCAATCGGGCATTTGCGCAATGCTAAAGCACACAACCTGCTTATCAAGGTTGACATTGGTCTTATTTCCCATAAACGAGCCATGGATGTGCGGCCAGAGCCTTGAATATAAAAAAGAGCATGCCTGCCTCTCCTCGTTACTGCCGCGCTTCCTCCATTTTGCAATGATTTCCAATACAGCCGAGAGCGTCGGGGTTTCAAGCTGCCATGATTGCTGATCGGAATTCAGCACCCCTTTGCTCTCATAAGCCGCTTCAAGTGCCCTTGTGATTATTTCTCCCTGTCCGCCTGTAAGACCCCCCAGCATGAGGGAAAAGAGGGTTTGGGCCCACAATATCCGCTCGGCAGGGCTTTCTCCCGAAAGCTCAAGGGGGTTGATGGTTTCACGGCAGCCTCTTTTTATGTATATTATCTGGCCGCCAAAGGCCTTTGCAATGCCGCAATATTCCCCCTGCGGGTCAATTATAATTGCGCGGATCCCTGCAAGAAGGCTCCTCATGATAATGAGCTTTGCTGCAAAGCTTTTGCCCCCGCCAGACGTGCCCAAAATGAGGCCATTGTAATTTGAGAGGCTGAAAAGGTCCATTATGATCGGGNNCGAAAAGTATGCCTTTTGCATCGGGAGTGAAGAAAGCGGTGGTGAACGGGAAGCAGGCGGAAAGCGCGTCCCCCGGGATATTCCTCGTCACTTTAAGGCGGTCTTTTGCAATCGGGTAAACGGATTTTATTGCATCCTTCATTTTAAGGAACGGTATTTTGGGTATGATCATTATCGAATTCATTTCGCTGCACACTTTGCGCGATAGCGACTCAAGCTTTTCACTGCAATCAGCGCGGCATGCTATGTAGAGTGCGAGGTTGAAAAGCTTTTCCTGCCCGCGCTGCAGCCTGTCGAGCACGGCAAGCGTATCCTCATGCTGGATTTTTAGCGATGGGTTGACAATGCCCTTAATTCGCGCAGACATCAGGTCAGCTTCCTGCCTGACAAGTTCCTCGTTTAGCTGCACAATGATTTCTTCAATGCCGCACGGGCTTATGTGCATGCTAAGGTCAAAGCTCCCCTCGCTTGTAATAAGGCTGTCGAGCCACCCTTCGCGAATGCTGCGCGGATACCCAGCCGCCATTATCACGCGCAAAAGCTCGCTGTTGACGCGAAGATGGTCAGCATTGTTGCTGATATATGAAGGCTTCAAGATATCGTGCAATCCCTTCATGCAGATCACCTTGCGCCTTATCCGCCCTCTTTGCAATTTTCGGAAAAGAGCGTAGTGATCATGCCCCCGCATTGCGCCCCGTCATGGAGCGGCTCTTGGAAAAAAGTTGACAGGAAAGCGACAATGCCAGCGCTTGTGAGCCTTTTTGCCCTGATGCGGCAGGCACGAAGCTTTTCAATGCAAAGCTGCGACCTCACTTCAAGCTGCGCTATTCCTTCGGTGCCTTTTAGTGAGGTGTCTGCAGGGATTATGAGGTAAAACCTGCGGTCCTTCACATCCTTCTCCTCCACGAATTTTTTTATGAATGCTGAAAGGTTGTTCCAGTATTCGAGCACCATGCCGTTTGCATCGGCTGCTTTTTTCCCGGCTGCCATGAGGTATTTTTCAATGCTGAGCGCACAGGTCCGCATCACTATCTGCACGGGAAAATCTAGGGAATTGAGGAAATCGCGGTAGGCTGAAATTATCGCCTGCTGCTCAGATTGCGAAAGGATATGGAAATTGATCGGCCTTATTTCAATGCATGCGCGAAGCGAACCATCATCAAGGATGATCGCATCATTATCAATATGCCTCACCTCAAGGAACCTTGCCGTCTGCGGGCTGTCAAACCCTGATTCCTTTTGCGCTGAGAAATAACCTGCTGCCGTGCGCATGTGCGCTGCAAGGCCGAAAAATGCAAAACCCGCCCCGAAAGCGGCAATGGCCATTGCGCTGGCCACTTTGAATTCAAGCGGCATTGCTGTTTTTGTAAAAAGCACGAATGCAAGGAGGGCGGAAATGCCAATCCATGCTGCCTGCATCAAGGAGAGGTTAAAGATGACCTTTTCCTCATACCTGAGGTCTTTTGGTATTTCATATGCCATTTCGCCCTCACCTCCGCAGCGGCCGCAGGGCATCAATGAGGGAACTGATCTGTGAATTGAGGGAATCAATTCCGGGCACATTCACTGTTTGGGGTGCGGGCGGGGCGGGCAAAGCATGGCTGATTATTACCTGCGCTTTTTGGGGGATTGCAGACGTGAATGCCGCGCGGAACAGCGCAAAAGCGGTGATGGCGCAGTTTGCAAGCGCCATTGTGATGAAGAGCGGGGGCGCAATGAATGCCCCAAGGCCTGCCGGTGCCTGCAATGCAAGCGGAATGGCAGCCGAAAGCATGAGCGCATCAAGTAGCTGCATCACAAGTGCCGCCCCGACAAGGTTGAAAAGCATCATCCCCCACCCGCGCAGCGGCGGGACAAAATAGAGGAAAATTGCAAGGGGCAAGATTGCCGCGCCCGCGAGCAAAAAAAGCTGCCTTGCAAAAAGCGTGATTGCAAGCACAAAGAGGGACAATGCATAGGCTGCAAGCAATCCGATCTGGGCGCCCGGTAGGGCCGAGTCAAATATTTCAGTACCTGCCTTTGCAACAATGCCTGCCGTGATTGCGCTAAATATTTCAAGTAGCAGGCTATAGAGCGCAAATGAGACATTCACTGCGATAATTGCGGCAATGGCATTTGCGGCCCACCCTTTTGCATTTTCCCGCTCCAGCGCGCTTGCAGAATTTACAAGCAGCAAAAGCCCCGCGACTATGAACATCAGCACATATAATGCGGAAATTACGGACACAACAGCAGACCACGATGCCTTCATGCCCCCGACATCGGGGTTGTGGGAGATGAGGAATACAGTGAGGCCCGTCAGGGGGTGGCTAAAGGACCTCACTGCATCCTGAGCATAAGCGCTAAACGCACCCAGTACTGCTGAACTCAGGCCGCCGATCCCTGAATTGAGCGTATCACGCGTTGATTCGAGGGCATTGCGCGTGCTCTCGGTATTGCCGCGCAGTGCAGTGATTATGCCCTCTACATCAATTGAGACATAGGAGTTCACCACGACCTTGTCCTCATTGCCGCCGGCAAGTGCAATCTGCGAAAATATCAGCAGTGCCAGAGCCAGCGGCAATAGCAGCAATCGCCCCATCACGCAGCCACTCCAATTTTATGCCGCTGCCGGCGCTGTGAGGTAATCCACAACAAGCGGGGCGACCCACACAAGCACAAGGCCCACAACTGCATACGATGCCATCGACTTGGCGTTCTCGCGGCTTTGTATATTGCTGCCCGAGAGCATGTACATCGCGCCGGCGCCCGTGATTGCAATCACCCCAACTGCTGATATGACCAGTTTCATAAGGTCGTATATTTTATTGATCGGCGCCATGATCTGGTCTGCAGTCTCGTCCGCCGCAACGAGCGGAGCCAACATTAGCAGCACTGCAAATGCCGCTGCTGAATAATTCCCCATATCCAAACCTCCCTGATTTCTACAAGAAGGCCTGTCTTGGGCAGATAAAAATGTTTTGTTCACAGCGTTCAGACTGGGCAGACAAAAAAGGGGCTTAAACCGCCCGGATTTTATTTTCCTGCCCGTTTCTTCCTTCTTTTTTGCGCCTTTGGTAATTGCGACTAACTATAAATCCAAAAAATTGCGGGAAAAGAGCATTCAATATTATCCCCATCCTCCCGCGCAATGTGGGAACCACTTCGCGCCTGTTTTTTTCGATAGCATCAATAATGAGCCTTGCCACGCTGGACGCTTCCATCATCTTGCCATAAGTGGCGCTCTTTGGCATATGCCTGAATGACTCATTGTCAAAAAATCGGGTTTTTGTCCCTGTAGGGCAGACAAGATGCACGCCAATGCCGCGCTCCTTTAGTTCGTAATATATACTTCCAGTAAAGCCGCTCAGGGCAAACTTCGAAGCGCCATATCCGGAGTAATTCGGGAACGCGAGCTTTCCGGCCATGGAACTGACATTTACAATATGCGACCCGCTTTGCATGAGCCGCAGCAATTCCTTCGTAAAATAAACTGTCCCGAAAAAATTAGTCTTCATCATCTGCTCAAGTTCATAAACTTCCTGATTTTCAAAGGGGCGGTAAGCGCCAAAACCGGCATTATTGACAAGCACATCAACCCTGCCGCACCTTTTTGCGATTTTTCCGCATGCTAGTTTCACCTGCGGATAATCACCCACATCGCACACGAATGCAAAGGCTCCGGCCGCCCCTTTCTGCAAGCAAAGATCCTTCACTTCATTTAGCTTTTTTTCATTCCTTGCAACCAGTATTACATTTGCGCCGCGTTTTGCAAAAGCGATCGCCGTTTCCCTGCCGATTCCAGAGCTCCCGCCCGTGATCACTGCATATTTGCCCTTAAAATCCATGCTAAACTCACGCCCTAACCCAATAAATTCATTTGCACTTTTCCAAAAATTTTAATTGCCTTTTAAATGAGCCATGAAATCAAAAACGCGAGCGGGAAAACCAAAAACTGGTGCGATAAATATATGAAAAGCGAATTCCTCCCCAAAAACTGCAAAGGCGAAAAACGCTTTTCAAAATCCCCCGAATTCCTAAAACTGAAATTCCTTTTCTGCGTGCAATACAAATAGTTGCCTGTCCCGACCCCAAGCAGCATCATCCCGATCCATGGCAAAAGCGGAAAAAAGTCGAGTGCGGGCCCTGGGGCGGAAAGGCCTAAAATCCACAGCGGGCCAATAGAAAAGGATTGGAGATTTATGAATGCAGTGATGCATATTATTATTCCTGCTAAAATGGCCGGCATTTTCTTGTCAGCGAAGGGAATTGAGAGTATAATCGAGGCGCCGATCATGTGCAGAATTCCGAAATAAATGGGCATTTCGGGAAAAAATATGAGCGTGAATGCAGTGACCAGAAGCGCGAATGGGAATATCCTCAGCCCGTGCTTTAAGAGCCCGGTGCGGTACCCGTCAGGGTGGCTTTGCGTGTAGAGCGCAACCGATACCCCTGCGACGAATATGAAAAGTGACGCTGTCGCCTTCTGGAACAGCCCCCAAAAGCCCGCATATGGATCCATCTGCAGCACCCCGAGGAACACGAGGTCCCACAAGGAATGGAATATCGCCATCATGACAATGGCAACGCCGCGCAAAGCGTCGACTTCCCAGAAGCGGTTCTGGCCAGTCATGATTCAATTTGGGTTGATTATCTTAAAAGGGTTGTCAGTGGAGCTCTTGCAACTGCTTGTTTTGTGCGAGTTTCTTCAAGGCTGATTGGAGTGTTTTGGCTACTTGTTTATCGCTGCCATCGAGTAATATTGGATAGTCGTTGAAGCCGAACATTGTGGCAATTGTTTGGTATTCTTGTTTTGTCAATTGTTTTAGGGCTTCGTTTATTACTTGCCGGCGCTCTCTTTCCAGCACTCTATTTTCCACAATATCTGGCGATGTTGTTGCTATTCTGGTTTTAATTTTTCCACCATATGCCCCTTTTCGGGGTCCTGTTTCTTCCTCATATGTATATCCGCCATGTTCTGCTCCCATTTGTTCCATTGCATCAATTAGGTTCATGCGGTAATTAGCCCAATAGCGTGACAATCCTCGGGAAAGCTTTTTTCTAAAAAGTGGATTTTCCCATAATCTGCGCATAATTTCTCGGGCTCTTTGTGCATTTGCTTTTGCGAATTGTGGGTCTTGATGGAGTTTTCGCATACGTTCGCTTGACCTTTCTGCATTAGCCTTTTTGAATTGGGGATCTGCATTCAACTTTCTCATCTGCTCTCGTGCTTGTTCTGACATTAATCTGGCAATTTCGGGATTTGCCCATAACCCGTGTAAAGTCCCGCCCGGAGCCCATAATCTATGCATCCTTGTTCGTGATCGATCCACATTTGCTTTTGCAAATTTGGGATCTGCGTTAAATTTGCGAATCCGTTCGGTGGCAGCCGCTAAAAATTTCGGGTCTGCATTAAGCCTGCGCATTCTTTCTGATTGGGCTTCTAAAAAGCCGGGTGTTGTGTTTATTCTGCGTGCGTGTTCTCGTCCTCTTTCAGCGTGAGCGTTCATCTGTGTTATTCTTTCAAGTATCTGTTGCCTGCTTGCTCCTGTAAAATTACCTATGGCAAATGAGCTACGGGATGGAAAATACGCCCGTTTGACTTCTTCAAGAGAATGACCGGGGTGCCTTATGACGAGTTGCCTGGCAACTTCATCTGGGTTCATGCCGCGGCCGAGCAAAGCAAGTGCACGTTTCCTTGCAAAAAGATTTACCGTTCTATTCTGAATTGA
>DUGC01000095.1 GCA_013331625.1 Candidatus Iainarchaeum sp.
CCCAGGGCCTATTTTCAATCTTTTTCTCGGCCTTCATTCAAACACCTTTCTTTATTTCCATGATTGCTTTCGGGATTTCATCAATCAAGTCCGACGCTATTAATCCATAGCCTTTTTCCTTAAATAACCTATCTCCGCAATAGCCGTTTATGAAAGCCCCGCATATAGCGGATTCATAAAGCGGGATTTTTGGCGCAAACGCAGCGCATATTCCCGCAAGGATATCGCCGGTGCCGCCAACAGTCATTGAGGCATTTCCAGTCGCATTGAACGCAACCCTTTTCCCGTCTGAAATTATGTCCAAAGGCCCCTTAAGAAGAATAACGCAGTTGTGCTCTTTTGCGACCCTTTTCACCAAATCAGCTTTCTTCAGGCAATCTTCTGGCAGTTTCCTTCCCGAAAAAAACTCGAATTCCCTTCCGTGCGGTGTAAGAAGCACATTTCCGCCGAACTTCATGCCTTTAACAGCCCTTATGCCGTCCGCATCAATTACTAATTTCTTTTTCCTGTTTTCTTCGGCAACAATCCTAACCATCGAATATGTGGCTTCCTTATTCCCAAGCCCAGGGCCTATAAGCACTGCGTCTGATTTCTTTATCAGCCCATTAATCTCGTTCCTGTGCCCGGGCGTTATGTATCCCCCGCCGAGCTTTGCTGTTATTGTATCAGGGCTTTTAAGGTTTATTTCCCAGGCAATTTTCTCAGGCGCGGCAACCCTTGCAAAATCAACCCCTGTCCTGAAGCATGCCCTTGCCGCAAACGTTGCAAGCATTGCAGAGCCGGGGTATTCTATGCTTCCTGCAATAATCGCTATTGATCCGTTCTGCCCCTTGTGCGATGCAGAATCCCTTTCAGGGATGAGGCCGGCAACCTCCTGCGTTAGCACAATATTCCCTGCTTCTTCAGGAATGCCTATCTGCAGAATCTTTATCCTTCCAACCTTGCCAATGCCTTTCTTAATTGCATGAAGGCAATAGGTGAGGTCTGAGTTTACATAAGCGCCTTCTTTGGCAGTGCCTTGCCCAAGGCCTGAAGGCACATCGACTGAAACTTTTATTGCCTTTGACATGTTCATTGCGTTTATTGCCTTGAGGGCCTCGCCTTCAGGCACGCCCCTGAAACCTGTCCCAAAAATCGTGTCAATTATTATGCCCGCATCCTGCAGATCATTTAATTTCCCGTCGCACGAACGGGGAAATTTCCAAATTAATTTTTTGTAGGCAGTTTTTGCTTCAGTGCTTTTGGGCTCACCCAAAACAAGGGCTGCCTTTGCATCAATCCCTTCCCCAAGCAGGATTCTTAGGGCAACAAAGCCGTCGCCTGCATTGTTCCCATTGCCCGAAGCAACAACTATCCTCTTCCCTTTAAGCACGAAATCCTTCTGCATCTGCAGGGCAACAGCAGAGCCGGCATTCTCCATCAAAGCAGATGTGCTGGCGCCAAAAAAACCAGAAGCCTTCTCAATAAGCTGCATTTCATAAGGGCTTATTTCCTTCAATCTTTTCACCCTAACTTTTTCCTCAGCAAATCCCCGAGAACCTTTCCCGAAACCTTGCCCTTATATTCCTTCATAAGGTCTCCCATAAGCGCCCCAAGCGCCATTGAGCCTTTTGCCTGCACAAGTTCCTTGTTCTTCCCAATCAGCTCATCAATCCTGCTTTCAATCTCCTTGTGGCTTACCGCATCCTTCTTGAATTTTATTGCCGCCTCATTTGGATTCTCGCCTGAAGCAAGGCATTCCTTGACAAACTCAAGCAAAATATCCTTGTTTATTATTCCCTTCATGTAAACATCAACAATGCCCCTCACAAAATCTTCATCAGCATCCTCAACTTTGACGCCTTCCCTCTTCAGCTCTGTGAGGCCCTCAAGCAGCAGCACTGCAAGCATCCTTGCATCAGCGCCCTCATGAGCCATTTTCTCGAAAAACCTCGCATAATTGCTGAGCTTCATCTCATCTGCAAGCTTCTCGCTCAGGCCATATTTCTTAATGTAAAGCTCAAGCCTCTGCTCAACTGTTAAAGGCAATTCCTTCCTCATCTTCTCAATTGTTTTCTTCTCAACCTCAATCGGCCTCACATCTGTTTCAGGGTACATCCTTGCGGCGCCGGGCAGAGGCCTTAGATATTCATTATTTCCGCCCTCAATTGCCCCGCGAGTCTCCTCCGGAACCCCTGCAAAGCAGTATTGCGCCCTCTCAAATGCCGCCTTAATGGCCCTTTGGGCTTTTTCCACGGGCCCTGCAACAATTATGAATGCATCTTGCGCTAGGCATCCAAGCTCAGCTTTCACGGCCTCAACTTCCTGCTCCGTGATGCCATAATTGGGCAGCTCGTCGCTGTGGAAGAGGCCGCGCAACCCTGTTTTGGTCTTCACCTGGTCTGCAAGTTCCGTTCCAAGCCGCCTGTTTGGCTGCAGCTCAAAGCCCGGCAGCTTTGCAAACCCTTCAAGTTTTTGCCCGAGTATTTTATCCCCCCTTGAAAGCGATCCCCTGATGATTTTCGACTCGCTTTTTTCAAATGTCGCGCTCAGGTCTTTGGGCTTGAATTGCTGCCCTGCCGGTGCATTGCGCCTGAGCAGCTCCGCCTTGATGGCGAGCAGCCCCTGCTGCCTTTGCACTTCGCGCCGCACATACTCATCGATTATATCAAGCTCCTGCACTCCCTTTATCTCGACGCGCGCCCCGCCTGCAATCGAAACATTTAGGTCCTGCCTTATTGTCCCAAGTCCGCGCTTGACCTTTCCGGTCCTTCGCATCAGGTTCCCGATTGCCCTCGCGGCCTCCTTTGCCTGCTGCGCTGTCTCTATTCCGGGCTCTGTCGCAAGCTCGATGAGGGGTATTCCAAGCCTATCGAGCCGGTAGCGGACAAACCCATCGCCCTTCTCAACCGGCCTTGCAGCGTCCTCCTCGAGCACAATCGTCTGGACACCGAGCCTTTTGCTGCCGATATCTATCGAGCCGCCGCTCGCAACGAGCATAGTGCGCTGGAATCCTGAAGTGTTCGAGCCATCAATCACCATTTTCCTCATCACGCACATTTCATCGATGATCCGGCTATCGCTAAGCAGCGCAACTTCAAGAGTTGTCTCTAGAGCTTCATTGTCCACGGGCTGTGGCGGCTCCTCATCAAGCTCGACAAGCCCTATGGTGTCATTGTAACCCTCATAAATATAGTAGAGGCCTTTCTGGAACGCCTCGAGCGCGGCCTTATCCTGCTCCCCCATCTCAGAAGCGACGGGCCGCAGCCTCCTTTTTAGAGTGTAGTGTGGCGCATCCTCACGCAGGATCGATGGCGTTCGCGTGAAAAGCTTTCCTGTATCGAGCTGCTGGTGCACTTCGAGGCCGCATTTTAGGCCAACAGCTTTGTAATCGGCTTCCATGCTTAAAGTAGGTGGATTAAGGCATTTAAAACATTAACTTTGCCGGAGCCTGAACACCTTGTTCCTGCCGAGGAATTCAAATTCAATTTTTTCCCCCATTGCCTCAAGATGGCGCGAAGCGGTGCTCTTGTCAATTTCGGCCTTTCGCGCGATCTCGCGCACCCACAAACCATGGGGGGCGGTGCTGAGCGCCTTCATGATCTTGTCTTCCCTGTCCTTGGTATTTTTCATAGTAATCCTAACTATCCTTTTTTTGCGGGCGTAAGCGAGCCAAGCCCATACTTTGTATGGGCTGATGTTTCCCAATGAAGTTAGCAAAAGAAATATTGGCAATTTTGTTGCTGCTAACTTCATTGCCGCCGGCAATCTGCGGCGTTTTGCATCTAACTATATGAGACATATGTCCTACTTAATCCTTTTCATTGGCCCGCTCCCACAGGAATAAAAATATTGACGCTCCAATTCCTTGGATGTGTGCAAAATTACACTATTTTCCACGTGCAAGGGCCCTGCTCTCGCGAGCGGGAGCGTTGCTGCCGCAAATGAGGGCGCATGCCCTCAGGACCGAGCCTGTGAGCATGGAGATGCTTTTGCGTCCGGCATTCTTCTCCGCCGCTGCCAGTGCAGGCGCAAAGCCGCAGATTGAAACCAGCGTGTCCCTGCATTCCTATACGCATCATAATAGATTCCTTGCAAAATACAAGGATCGTATAAAAGTATTTGCCGATGTGGGCTGCGACCTTGTTCACGGGGCGCCTACTACTGTTACTGCAAGGCAAGCCCTTGGCCCGCAGGCGCGGGTGCATGCAGTTGACATTTTCCCGCCCGGCCCGGGCTGTTGCCCTGATGATTTCAAAGCGCATTTGCATTCAATTGTCAAAGCCCCGCTCCCTTTCAAGTGTGATGCGTTAAGGCTTGCAAATGTTCTCAATCATCTCCCGCCCCATCAGGCAGAGCAGGCTCTCAGGCACTCGCTTGAGAGCCTCAATGAAGGCGGATTTCTTCTCGGCGCAACGCATGGGGAGCAGTTCTTTTTGCAAAAAGTGAACGGGAAGTTCCAGCGAGTGGTTGATTGGTGACTGCTTTCATGCGGCTGATAGGATAATCCTCTTTAAACTTCTCTGCCTAAATAAGGGTCATACGGCCCGACCTTTCTTAACCTTGCTCTTTCGTGTATGATCCGCGGCTCACGCCTTGCTTTTCCTTCATTTGAAGGGCTAGCCGATTCATTATGGATTATAAATGCTCCTGCGCGTCGGCCAATTAATGAATTAGCGATATTCTGAGAACGTATATGCTTTGGAACTCCTGTCTGGGCATCATACTCCGCAGAGCAAACAATTGCACTTGGAGAGGTTTTCCTGCCTTTATTGAAATGTTCCCAAAATGCGTCATGGAGATTTACAGGTTCACATTTATCAAAGAGTTGTTTCATAAAGGGTTCACTGAAATTTCCATTATAATAATCAATTGATTTGCGATTTGGATCAACTACAAAGAACTGGTTTGTTTTTTCCGGCTCATGGACATTAACATATTGCTGGTCGATGCCGCTAGTTCCCCAAACTTTGTAGAGGACTGCTGGCCCTTTTTTTGAAATTGGAAGAAATCTCCAATTTCCCGTGTCAACTCTGCCCTGTTGGCCAATCTGGTTTGTCTCATAAAATTGAGGATTTATCCTCACCCATCCTTTTCTGCTTGGATGCGGAATTACTTTTGAAGGATCCGCCTGTTCTGAATGCTTGAGCAAAGATTTTGTGTCATAAAGTCTTACAAACGATAATCCGTGAACATTATGAGCATGTTCTTCCATAAGCCTGGCCAAACGAGGCGATACCCTATCTGGCAAATTTCTCCTGAGCTTTGAAGGGATTGTGTGCCCAATTCTCAATCCGGGGGACATTACCCAATAACTCATTTGCCGTTAATAAACTTTGTGAAATCGCTGATCTCGCCGCGCAGGTTCTTTCCCATAAGTTCGCGTGCCTGTTTTTTCGGGAAATTCCCCAAAAGCCACGAGAGCTTTATGAATGCGGTTTCCGCCGTCATGTCCTCGCACGGGATCACTCCAAGGTCGAGAAGGTATGTGCCGGGGCTGTAGACATGCATCTGCACTCTCCCAAATATTGTCTGTGTAGCCATTGCAACAATAGTCCCGGAGCTGCAGATCTTTTTGATGGTTTTGAATATTTTTTCATTGGGCCTGCTCAACTTGTCGCTCACCACTATTTCAGTATGTCCAAGGCCTGTGCCCTCGATCACAAGGCCGCGGTACTTTTGCTTTAATATGTATCCGAATTCCTCCGGCTGCATGTTAGTGTGCGTTTTTATTAGCCCCACTTTGGGGTCCATTTTTCCATAAAGCCTGAATTTTTTCGACGGGCCCTGTTTCTGATAGCCCTTTTTGAGGAACTCGATCTTCCTGCCTTCAAAATTTATCCTGGCGATGGGCGTGTCATTCACCGCCTTGAACGCGTCTCTCCTGCTCGAGTGCATCTTCCTCGTCTTGCACGCTGGCAGTATCACGCAGTTCTCGTCATCGAGGCCTTCATGCATGCAGATGGCGACCCCTGCAAAGTCGGTTTTTGCGATGAATTCGCTTGCGCAAATCAGGTTCATTGCAGCATCGCTGCTTGCGCGGTCAGAGCTCCGCTGGGCCCCCACAAGTATCACGGGCAAATTGATGTTTTCGAGCATGAATGCAAGGGCTGCGGAAGTGTAGTGCATGGTGTCGGTCCCGTGAGGCAGCAGTATTCCTTTTACCTGCGGGTCGGCCGCTGCTTTTGCAACTTCCCTTGCAATCAGTTCATAGTGCCCAATTCTCATGTTCTCGGATGCTATCTGGGCGATTTTTTTCGTGCCAAAGTTTGCTATTTCTGATAGCTCGGGGAACATTTGCAGCAGGTCTTCCGGCTCGAAGGCTGCGGTTACTGCCCCTGTCCTGTAATCAACCCTGCTCGCAATTGTCCCGCCAATGTGCAGGATCATGATCTTTGGCTGCCCCTGCTTTTGCGCCAATGGTTCCCTTTGCGCCTTGCCTGCCTTTGCGGCCTGCTGGCTGCCCTCGAGCTTTTCCACTTTGGTTTTATCGTCGATTGCAATTCCGACATTGTAACCTGATTTGAGCTTGAGGCGCACTATGCTCCCTTTTTTTTGGCCGGATGGCATCACTGTGCCCACATACTCGGCGCCGGCCTTTGTGACCCTTACAAGCTGCCCTTGCGTTATTTTGGCTTTTGCAAGGAATTTTTTTGCATCCAACCTAGATCACGACCCCGATCTTCTGCTTGTTCTCCTTGATTTCGGTGATTTCCCCGCAGTAGTTTTTCTGCATCATTTTCTTGACTTCCGCAAAGTCCTGCGTGATGCCAAGGACCCACATGAGCTTTATGTATGCGACCTCAGTTAGCATGTCATATGCAGGTATGACTTTAATGTTCTCAAACCTGTAGCCCAGCTCGGGCCTGTAAATTTCGCTCCAATACGTGCCCATGGTGCACGCGCTGCTGACGACTACTATCGCATTCCTGGAGTTTGCGTACTTTATTGCTTCCTCCATGCGGTTATCGGGCATTGGCAGGTTGCCTATTCCCACTCCCTCAAGGACCATGCCCTTCACCCCGCTGTCAGCTGCCTCGATGATCCTGCGGGGGTCAAACCCGGGGTATGTCTTGAATATCCCGACATTTGTCTCGAGTTTTGAATAGAGCTTTGGCTGGGAATTGGACTTTTTGCGGAATTTGATATTATTATAATATATGAAGCGCTCGACTTTTGCAATAGGCTCTTCGCCTACGCTTTCAAAGGCGTCATATTCGGATGCATTCACTTTCCTTGCCTTTGTCGCCCTTATAATTTTCTCATATGATACTATAACGGGCTCTGCGATGTTGCTGTTGCCCGCGCACATTATGGCTTCGCGCATGTTCCTCCTTGCATCAGTGTTGATCTGGGTAGGGTCGACAACTGCCCCCGTGAACACAATTGGCTTGTTGAGGTTCTGGATCAGGAAGGCGATCGCGCTTGCCATGTAAGCCATTGTGTTTGTGCCGCTGGTGACGACTATGCCGTCATATTCCTTGAGTTTATAGTAAATGAAATTTGCAAGGGTGAGCCAGTTTTCAGGCCTGATGTCTGAACTGTCGACACGGAACAGGTTTGATGTTTCAATCTCAAAGATATTCGAGATGCGGGGGATGATCTTTATTATTTCCTCCTGCGGCACCTCGCCGATTTTCAGCACATTTTCAACAGGTTTCGATCCTATTGTCCCGCCCGTGCCGATCACAAGGAGCTTTGGTTTGCGTTTTGCCATGAACCTATTGTCGAAGCGTCTTTTTATATTCATTTATGGTGATCATTCTAATTGGTATTTGCGGTGCTGTTTGCTGACCATCTCAAGGCGCAAGGGGTTGATCGGGACCTGTCAAGGATTATGGCCATTTTGGCTGACAGGAGCAGGGCTGTGCAGAAGGCATTTTTTTCCCACAGCGGCGTTGCCCAGACAAAAAACATCCATGGCGAGCAGCAGATGGAGCTTGACACTTATGCTGATTCTGTTTTCCTTCGTGCAATGGAAAAATCCCTGCTCGTGCGCACTGTTGCTTCCGAAGAACAGGACGATATAGTCGAGATAGTAAAGGCAAAAGGGAGCTATGGGGTGACACTCGACCCGCTTGACGGCAGCTCGCTAATAAAAACCAACCTTGCAGTGGGCACTATTGCGGGATTTTTCAATGAAGGGGATGTGATGGAGCGCGGGAGCCGCATGGACGCGGCAATGTACATACTCTACGGCCCTATTACATCACTTATCTATACTGCAAAAAACGGCGTCCATGAGTTCGTCATGTCCTCGTCTGGAAAATTCAAGCTCAGGAGGGAAAACATCACTATGCCTGACGGGAAAATTTACTGCCCCGGGGGCCTGCGGGCAGAGTGGCCGGAGAGGCATAAAGGCTTCATTAATGACCTCGAAAAGCAGGGCTACAAATTGCGCTTTTCAGGCGGGTTTGTTCCCGATTTCCAGCAGATTCTCAGTTATGGCGGGTNNTTATCCCGCGCTTTACAATGCCCCTTCGGGAAAGCTCAGGCTCGTGTTTGAGGCAAATCCTATGGCGCTCATTGCCGAGCAGGCAGGCGGAGAGGGCACGAACGGCATCGGGAAGCTCCATGACCTCAAGCCAGAGTCACTCTCGCAACGCACTCCGCTCTATGTCGGCGGGAAGAAGGAAATTGAGCTTGCAAAAAAATACCTTTCAGGCAACTAATTGGGTTTTTTTGATGGCAATAAATGCTCAATGGCACTCGAAGAACAAGATGCCCAAAAACCCCACTACGGGGCAGAGGTTGAATTGGCATTTTGAGCATTCGAAGAACTGCGGCTGCCGCAAGCCGGCGCAAAAACTACCAAAGGGGATGGAAGCGGCCGGATTCAGGGCCCCGTGAGATACCTATTAGGCATGATGGGCTTTTGCAGGTATGCAGTCACTTGGGGGTTTATGGCGATTATTCCATCCCCTATTTTTACTATGCCTTGGCTCTGGCTTATAATTTCTAGTGCCGCAGCGAGCTGGCGTTCAGTAACCTGAAACTTTTTTGAATGTTGTGGGCGCCAGCGCCCCTTTGGGTTTGCGTCTGGAATAATACTTGGTGTAAATTTTGGCAATTTCAGGCGGAATTGGCATCATATCCCGACAGATTTGTCCTTTTACTCAGGCCACTGCCTATTTCCTCTCCCTGTTCCACAAATCAACAAGCGTCTTGTAGTTGCTTGCGACCTGCATGGCAGCATCCTTGCGCGTGATTTTTCCTTCGTGCAGCAGCTTCATTGGCTCCCAGAACACTGTCCGTCCGACTGCAAAGCCTATTATGCCTTTCACTTTTGCCCCTACCTTGAGCCATTCCCTGACTTTTTCAGGGTCCTCCCCGCGGCCAAGTGTAATAATTCCCGCCTTTCGCCCCCTTTTGCGTGCCTGCTTCACAAGCGCTTGTGAATCCTCGATCCTCTCTACGCCCTCAAGCTTCCAGATGTCGGGTTCCACCCCGAAATCCTGTATTTCATTCATTGCCCGAACCATTAATCCCGGCCTGATTTCAAGGTCGTATTTTGCCTTGTCGTTATTTACTCCGGCAAGCTGGCCGGGGGTTGCAGGGACAAGCAGCTCGAACATGAGTTTTTTCCCAATTTCACGGCAGCATCCGCTCACCTTGAGCAGCCTTTCAAGCTGCCTTTTATTGGGCGTTTTGCCGGCATCAGGGTTGTAGCGCACGAGCACTTTCACGATTGCCGGGTCAACCCTTTGTATGTGGCTTTTGAAATCAGGGTGCTCAAAATCGAACTCGTCCTGCCCGCTTTTTTCAGTCGGCATGCAGGTCATTATCCCTTTAGATTTTGCGTCCTTGAGTATTTTGGAGCCGAACTGCTCATCCACCAATACTGCCGCCTTTTCTTTTGGAACGCCCATCTTGATGCTTTCTAAAAAGCCCTCATATATCATTTCCTTCAGAGATGCATACTTCGCGGCTTCCTCTTGCGTCGGCTGCCTGCCTTCTATTCCGAACAGCTTTTTCAATAGCGACCCGCGGTGGTCGAACGGCAAAACCAAAAGATCCTTTTCATACCCTGCTTCCATGAAATAACCCCCAAATAAATACGGATTAAATTGAATTTACTAGGGAAAATGTTATTAAAACGTTTTTGCTCAGGCCCGGAGTTATTGCATCCAAGGCAGGCGCCCTTGTGTTTTAGGGTATTTAATGTTTTTGCCCGTAATTTTACCTTATGCTCGGCATCCTTTTTTCAGGGGGAAAGGATTCAGTATTCACCACTTATTATTACATCGAGCAGGGCTGGGATGTCAGGTGCCTCATTACCCTTGAACCAAAAAATCCCGACAGCTGGATGTTCCACACGCCCGCAGTTGAGATGACAAAGCTGCAATCCCAAGCCCTTGGCATTCCGCTCATCCCGCAGCCAACATGCGGCGAGAAGGAGGAGGAGCTAAAAGACCTTGAAGCGGCTCTTGCAAAAGCCAAAAAGGAATACAGGCTGCGCGCAATAGCTGTGGGGGCGCTTCTTTCCGACTACCAGCAGGAGCGCGTGAACAGGATCTGCCATTCGCTTGGCCTAAAGTGCTTTGCCCCGCTCTGGCACAAGGATCAGGAGAAATTGCTGCGCGAAATAATCTCGCTCGGCTTTGAAATTTATATTGTGGGTGTTGCCTCGCAGGGGCTTACCGGGAAATGGCTGGGGCGGCGCATTGATGCGGATGCGCTTTTGCACTTTGCAATTTTGCACAAAAAGTTCGGCTTCCACGTGGGGGGCGAGGGCGGCGAGTATGAGAGCCTTGTGTGCGACTGCCCTATTTTCCAAAAGCGCGTTCGCCTTCTGGAAACCAAAAAGGTAATGTCAGGCGAGTACAGCGGAAGGCTTGTGATAGTGAAGGCAAAACTTGTGGAAAAACCGGCCGCCAAAGCGAACTGAATATTTCAGCTGCATTCTTTTTAATAAATTAAAATGATTTTTAAAAAATTCCGTGCCCTCAAATGAATTCCCTGTCTTTGAGGGCCTGCTTCCCGTCAATTACCACATCGTTTACATTGAGCCCCTGCGCTGCAAACACTATGTTTGAAACAAGGTCATTTACCGGCAGGAGATTTTCATCCATGTTAAGGGCTATGATGTCTGCCTTTTTCCCCTCTTCAATTGACCCTATCCCTTCTATTCCGAGGCATTTTGCGCCGTTTATGGTAGCCATGTCAAGCACCTGCTGGCTGCCAAGAATTGCAGGGTCCCACTTGTGGTGCCGGTGCAAAAGGGCGCACATCTTCATTTCCTCAAACATGTCGAGGTTGTTGTTGCTGGCAACGCTGTCGGTTCCAAGCCCCACGACAACTTTTTGCGCGTGCATTTCAGGAAGCGGCATCACCCCCCCTGAGGCAAGCTTCATGTTTGAAACTGGGTTATGCGAGACTTTTGCCTTATGCATTGCGATCTTTGCAATTTCCCCCTTTGTTATCCATATGCAGTGCACAAGAAGGCAGTTTTCGCCCAAAAACCCGGCCGATTCAAGGTACTCGATTGCAAGCTTTCCGCTTTTTTTGAGTATTTCAAACCTCTCCTTTCTTGTCTCCCCCACATGTATGCGCCGCAGGATCCCTTTTTCATTGCTGTAATCTGCAACCTGTTGCAGTATTTTTTCATCGCAGTTATAAACGGAGTTTGCTGCGATGGCGCCTCTGACAATTTTTCCGTTAAGGCCGTTGAGGAATGCCTTTGAGTGCTGCAATGTCTTTTCGTCATAAACTGTCGATGACACCACTGCGCGCACTTTGCCCTTCTCAAATTCTTCAGCCCTCTCCTGCGGATATTTGTATGAATCATAAATCGTGGTGGTGCCAAACCTTACAGCTTCCCGCATGCCTGCAATGGTATTTTCCCGTACCTTCTTTGCGCCGGTTTCCCGCTCCTCCCCTTCAAGCTCTTTGAGCCATTCAAAAAGCTCCTTATCATCCGATTTTCCGCGCAGCGAGTGCATCCCGAGGTGCGTGTGGGTGTTCACAAGGCCCGGCATCACTATTTTTCTTGTGCAGTCTATTATTTCCTCTCCTCTCTGGGCACTGATGCCTTTGGCGATTTTTGCAATTGTATTGCCCTCGGTTTGCACGTCGCGGTTTTCAAAAATCCTGCGCCCTTTGTCCTGCGTGAGGATGTAGCGGCAATTTTTCAAAAGCATATATCCTGCATTCCCTGTTAGGTATTTTATAGTAATCGAAAGCATGTGGCTTCTTTTGCAAAATCCCCTGCAACAGCCGATAACTGCTGTTTTATTTGCATTCCCCGCCTTCAAGGGGGCTTTGGACATAAACCATCCGCGCCGTGGCATCGCCGCCAATGGATTCGGGCCTGATCCCTTCCTCAATCCACCTGGAAGAGCATTCAAATGCAAACTCGCAGCCCTCGCACAAATGCTCGGTGAGGCACCTGCCGGTTTCCGTGATTGTCCTGCCCTTTGCAACTGCCCTGCAGCCACTTGCAACCTGCTCAAAAACTTCGAGTTGCGCCTCTGACTTTGCCTGCCCTGCGTCCTCTCCATGGGCTACAATTTTTAAGATATATTTTCCCGGCGCATTGAGCGTGAATTGCTGCGCAATCCCTTTTGATTCACCCTTTGCAAGCTTTTCCACCCTGCCGTAATATTCCTGCTTTAAAATTTCCTTTTCTTCCCATTCCCCGGGGACTTTCTGGTATACTTTTATGCTGTACTCGCTGTCGAGGGCATTTAGCATTCCGCTGTTTTTCACTTCAAACGAAACCCTGAGGGTTTCACCCCTTCCGCCCCTTTGCGGGACGGCAATGTTTTCCAGTTCCAGCTGCGCGGGCTTTTCGCCAATGTACATCACGCAGTCGCTGATAAGGCCTTTTTCCTTGCACCTGAAATATGCATCCTCGAGGACCTGGCTTTTTACGCTAAGGTGCCTTTCATCGACATCCATCCTAACCCCGCTGCTGCATTCTGCTCCGCTGCACTCAAACCTCACATTCCTTGCTGCGCTGTCAAGCAGCTCTGCTCTCAGCGCATCCCCGTTCCTGAAAGCGATCGCCTTGTAGTAAAGACCCCCATCTTTAGATTGGGCGTAATCAAGGGCCTTGGCAATTTCAACTGACGATTTTGCGCTATCGATCCAGAAGTATCCTGAAACGATATAAACCAGCATTGCGGCAATCAGGGCAACTATTGCAAGTTTTAAAACTGAAAATTCCGTTTTTACCGCCTTCCCCTTGCAGGCCCGTGCTTTGGCCGGAATATTTCACGTATTTCCCATTTCCAGAGCTTTTTGAATGCAAATGCAACGGCGCAGATTATCAGGAATACTGTTGCAGCGCTCTCCAGATCGCCTGTAAAAAGGAAGTAATTGACCTTCTCATCGCCCCATTCCTTGAATAGGATGTAAAAGCCGATGATTGCAACGGCTGCAATGCCGATATATGCCCACTTTTCAGTCCAGTAAAGAATGCGGCCCATGTGGAGAATAGATGCTCAAAGTGGTATATTAAATTCGCTGCGGCCCTTGCGCCCCAGGGCCATCTTTGGGGCTTTCAACCTGCCGTGTGCCCTGCTTTTTGTGCATTTCAATTATTTCCGCAACGCTCGTGCTCTCCTCGGCCCTTTTCTCGCGGAATTTTATCATGCGGGGAAAGCGCAGGGCATACCCCGGGGATCCCTTCTGCGCCCCTGCAGTGTGCATGGGGCTTCGCGTGATCTCGTCTGCAACCACTTCGATCACATATTTAGGTTCGGTCCACACATCCGGAATGATATCGCTCTCAACCCTTGCGGGCTTTTGCTTTTTTGCAATTTTGCTCAGCTTTGATTCAAGCTCAGATAGCATCTGCTCGCTCATTCCGGTGCCGATCTTTGTCACTGATCTGAAAGTGTCTGATTTTTCGTCATAAACTGCAGTGAGGAGCCCGCCAAGGCCAAATTGCGCCCGCTTTCCCCTTCCGCGGAAATACCCGATGATTGTAAGGTCGACTGAATCGTTCAGTTCCCCCTTGTAGCTCCTCTTGAGCTTTATCCATGCAAATTTCCTGGCGCCCGCAATATATGGCGCGTTGAGGTCTTTTGCAATGATGCCCTCAAGGCCGTTTTCAATGCTCTCCAAAAAGAAGTCCTCGAGCTCTTTTGCATCATCCGTGACGATGCTTTTCGCGATCCGGATAGTGTCCCCTTTGCCTATTATCTGTGCAAGCCTCCTGCCCCTTTCAATGAAGGGCAGTGGCATTGTGTTTTCTCCATTGGCAAACATCAGGTCGAAAGCAAAAAGCCGCAAGGGCAGCTCAATAGCCTTTTGCGCGACATCATATTTCCTTTTCCTTGTGATCGTGACCTGGAACGGGAAGTACTGCTCCGTTTCCTCATTGAATGCAAGGGCTTCCCCCTCAAAAATCGCGGTCTGGGCCTTTATCTGCACTTTGACTGCCTCAACAAGGTCGGGGAACATTGGCGTGATGTTTTCCGACTGCCTTGAAAATATTGTGACTTTGCCGTTTTCCTTGTGGCACTGCACGCGCAGCCCGTCATATTTGGCCTGCACTTCGCACTTTCCAAGCTTTTCAATGATCTCCTTTGAGCTGGGGAGCCTTTCGGCCAGAGTAGGCCTTATGGGCGTTCCTGCCTGTATTGAAATTTCATCAAGGCCCTTAAGGCCGTTTTCCTTCAGCCTCCTTGCAATTTCGCCAAGATCCGAAAAGATGTTGTATTTGCCTTCAATGATGGCGCGCAGCCTCTGCCTTGCTTTCCTTGCAACTTCGCCCTCCGGCACGTCATCAAATTTTTCCTTCAATTCTTCGGCAATTTTCCTGCGCATTTTGCGGTCCGAGAGGAATTCACCGGTATAATTGAGCGCGAGCGCCTCCATTATCGTGGGGTCGCCGATCCCAAGGCGCATATTCCCGAGCGGTATGCGGGTGATGTATTTGGCTTCAGTTCCGCCCGAGCTGTTGATAAGTTCGGCAAACATCCTGAGCTTTGAGTCCTGGCTCCCTGAGCCTGAAAGCTGCGAGATTTTCACGAAATTGGAAAACACTTTTTCAACAGTGAGCTTTCCTGAAAAGAGGGCGCGCTGCTTTTTCCGGCCAGCGAGCCTTTGGCAAACCGTTCCAAGGTCCCCGACTTCCTTGTACATTTTCAGGATCTCTTCTTTTTGGTATCCTGTTGCCTTTCCGATGCCCTGCACTATGAGGCCTTCGCCGAGCCCTGCCTCGATTGAATGGTGCCTTGGCCCCAGCGCCCCTTGCGAGAGGTATATCACGTGGCGCATGTCCTGCGCTGGGACTTTCGAGAGCATTTGCGCAAGTATTTGCGTCATTTCAAGGCGCGAAGCCATTGATTCAATCCTGTCAAAGTATTCGCATATTTCGCTAAATTCCATATCCACAATAATGCGCTTTTGGGGTTTTAAATAGTTGGATGGCTCTAAATTAAGCCGGAGTGTTCAATTAACCAAAGTTATACTAAATTATAACTTCGGTTGATCTTGCATAAATTCCTTGGCTCAATTTTTTTTAGCATAATTTAAGGCGTTTTGGTTTACATTCCCCTTTTTGTCGAATTTATAAAATTTCCTGTATATTCAT
>DUGC01000106.1 GCA_013331625.1 Candidatus Iainarchaeum sp.
TTGTTCACAACTTCCCTACTACATTCCGCCTTTCAACTCCGCCATATATTTAAATATGATTAGCCGCAGGAATACTTCTGATGGTGGGGCCTGGAATAGTAAGCTCCTTTGGGGCAGAAACTCCGGGAAGCCATCTTTTAATTTTCCAAATTTCCTGAAAGCAATACCTCGTTTTCGCTTTATTTTTAAATTTTCGGGCCCTGTGGAATAAAATCCTGTTTTTGGCTAAGCCGGGTCAAAATATTGTGCTTACCCAATCACGTCCGTGAACGTGCGGCAGAAGACCTGCTTTGCGGCCTTCAGCGCGGTTTTCCCTTCCTGTGTGAGTGTATATGAAATGGCCTTTCCCTCTTTATCCTCTGCGATAAGTTTTGCCTCTTTTAGCGCCTTGAGCGCGGGATATATGGTCCCCGGGCTTGGCTTGCTGCCCTTGCGGATTGCTATTTCCTGTGCTATCTCCTGCCCGTGCATTTTTTTCTTTGAGAGAAGGAAAAGTATCAGGAAGCTTAGCATGCCGCGCATGTCACAGCAATAATCATCTTTTCCATTTTTGTGAGCGTTTTTTTGCATGTTGCTCTCTTCTATATCCCAGCTTTCCCTTTTTAATTTTTGCATTTGTTTTATTGTCTTTTGCCGCTCGTCCCTTTTTTAGTATCCAAGCTTTTCCTCTACCAGTATGAGCAGTGTCCTTCCCGGCGTATCCTTTTCAAGTATGGCCCATTTGGATGTGCTGCTTCCCACCCCGTAAGCTTTCTTCGCCCTCTCATCCTCAAGGGGGAAGGCATACTCCCTCACGCGCCGCATTGCCATTTCAAGGTTTTCAGTTATCTTCTGGCAGCCCGCAACAAGGAGCAGGTGCTTTGCGGCAAACAGGTACGCCCCGACCCTTGAGCCAGACTGGTCGCATGAGACAAGCTCCCCGTTTTTCGAGATCGCGTTCACGCTTGCGAGGAAATAGTCCGCGGCCTGGGCTTTTCTCCTCAGGTCCGAGCGCTTTGCATTGTCGTTTTCCGCAAGCACTTCTGCATGTAGGCTCTTCCATCCATGGGCATTGCCTGCAAGGTGATCCATAAACCCGATCTGTTCAAGTGTGGTTGAAGTGCCGTTCATGACGCTTTGGCCTTGTGGTATCCTTTCCTTGATGATTTCAAGTGCCTGCGCGCCGCTCCCCGCAATCAGGACTTCAATGCCGCGCCTGCGCATGTTTTCTGCAACCTCTTCAACGGTTTTTTTATCCGGCAATCTGTCCCAGTCGCCCATCGTATCCCCAGATATATTGGTCGCCCGATAGATATTTAAAAAGTGCCGTTTCTAATTATCGTATGACCGATACATTCGGATTTAGGAGGTGTGTGGGAATGTGCGGATATGGAGAAAGGAGCTACCTTACAAAAGACGAGAAAATAGAGATGCTCAAGGAATATCAGGATAACCTTGAGAAGGAAGCCAAGGGGGTTGCCGAGCGCATAAAAGAACTCGCTAAGGCTGCCTGAACCCCTGTTTTTAGGCGCCGGGCAGGGGGCATAGCGCTCCTGCCGGCTCCGATTTTTAATCAATAATTGCCTGAAGGCATTTTAGGAGAATGGTTCCGTAGCACCCTTTTTTCAGCTCAAAAGAGAGCAAGCAGGCGCCATCTGCGCCCCTTGAAAGCCTTGCATGCTTTGCCTCAAAATATGTTTTCCTTTCAAGAACGCCATTGCGCGGATAAACCGGGGCTGCTTTGAGTCCCCTTTTTGTCCCCCTGTAGCTGAACTTTACAGGGAATTTCCCCTGCGCAATTTCTATGTGCCTTTGGTCACGCGCATTCTGCTTAGATATTTCCTTTGCAAGGGCCTCGTTGAATATTAGCGCCTGTGCCGTCCTGCATGCAATCGAGATGGTGTTTCGCTCAAGCTCCGGCAGGGCGCTTTTGAAATCCCCCCCCGCAAGCAGAAGGCGGAAAAACCCCTTTTTGCTCTCAGGGACCTGAGGGTCGTCAATCAGTTTTTTCCAGCTGCCCCAGTTTTCCCTGATTATTTGCCTGATCTTTTTTGATTTTTCGCTCTGCATCCTGCCCTCTGCGCCCAAAGCGGCCTTTGCCGCGTCCTCCCATTTTCCGCCCAATAGTGCCTGCGCCAGCTCAACGGTTGCAGGGCTCAGGCGCTGCTCATCAAAATAGTTGGGGAAAGCGCTTTTTTTGAGCAGCATTTTAATCCGGTCAGTTTCTTCCCCGTCCACATTGCCGAATTTTACATCAAACCTGTTTGCGCTGTGCATTCCGGTATAAATCCGGTGCTCCCCCATGCCTTTGAATTCAAGGGCCATCCTTGTGTCGGGGGATTTGAGCTCTTTTATGGAACTGATCCACTGGCGCGTGGTGGCGTTCGCATCCTTTGCGCCTGCAAATGAGACATGTGTCTTATTGTGCTCTTCGAGCAGTTTCACCGCCGAAAAAGAGTCAATCCCGTGCTTTTCAAGTATATAATAAAAAAACCTGCCGCCCCCAAGCTGCGGGTGCATGATCTCTTCAACAAAGAATGTTGCAGGGCTTTTTGTGAATTCCATAGGTTGAATTTATGGTGTGCAGCCTTTTTAATGTCAATTCCGGCCAAATTCCCCTTTCTTCGTATTTTCCCTAACCATTTTGTCCCTTGTATATACCTCTACTCCGTATATTCTGACATGAATTCCATAAAATTAATTCCGGTGGCTCTGCTTTCCCTGCTGCTTGTCTTGGCTGGCTGTGCCGGCCAGCAGGGTGCAAACAGCGCGCAGGATGCAAATCCGGCAGACAGCATAGCCCGCGCAGATGGTGCAAACAATGGAATTGCGCAGTCAATGGAGCTCAAAGCGCAGGAGTATTGCGGGGCTGAAAATGTTGCCGGGGTATTTGCGTGCAAAAGCTACATTGAAGTGCAAAGCAGCCTTCTTGGCGGCGGCTCAAAGTATTACCTGCAGGATGGCTCGCAGCTTGAGTGTCCGCTTGTCGCGCTTGAATACATGAGCGCGCAGTGCCGCGAGCTGTATGAAAACAAGGAAGCGTCCGCGCCGGAATGCAAACAAGCCTGCTGAAAGCAGGCGGCAAACAGACCAGGTGCGGGCAAAGCAGCCCGCGCTTCACCCCTTTTTTTATTTATCCTTGGCCATAGCTTATGGTCGCAGCACCGGTTCTAGAGGGCAGCTGTCTTGTTTCCCGGCCAATTCTTAAAAGTTCTCTTGAAAAGCTGGCGATACAAAAAAGCATCAATCTTTAGGGTTCATGATATCATATCTCAAACTTACGGTTTCCCTCTTCAGATTGCCGTAGCTCTCTTTGGTCCCGTCTGGTAATTTGACAAGAGTGGGCCTCCTTTGGCCCTGAACAATATTTTTCACAAAGCCGAGGTCTTGCTCAGCTTGTTGTTTGAGAAGCATCCTCTTTTAAAAAATTCGCTAATTCAATATCGCTTGGTTTTGAATCGCATGCGAATTGTGAAACGTCTAGGTGTTCAGATAATTTTTGGATAACAATCCAGTTTAGTTCCTTTAAATTAGGCAGCGGGGGCAATCAAATCACTATTCATTTCTTTGTAAAAAATCTGAAAATTTCCCTGCTTTTTAAGAGCTCTTTTTCTTTTTTTTCGCTGAATCGGGGAGATTTTAAAGCATCCCAAAACGCTTTAGCGCTTGAGCCGGTCAAAACAGGCGTAGGCTCTATAGGTTTAGCCATCCACAATCCCTCCTAACATAAATTGTCTGCCTCTGCATTTAAGAAAGTAAATGCTGTGCTTAGGAAAGTCCATCGGTATATAAATACCTTCGTAAAGCGCCCTACTGTCCCAATTCCCAGAAAAGAAGAATCCCGCCTGCCCTAAAGGCCGTTCAGTTTCCGGATTGAAAGCAGGGCATAAAGGCATGGGCATTGAAAGAATGCATGAGTTATAGTAATTCCGGAAACTTGGGCTACTATGAAAAAGAGCAACTGAAAATGGGGCTGTCGTGTAGATGTCGCTTTATTGAAAATGCATATGCGCACAATGGAAAAAGCGTCCTCAGCCACGAACCAGTCTCAGCATTTGTTCACAGCTCAGCGACTCGTATTCATCATCGAACATGGAATTTTGGCGACAAAGCGGTTAAAATGCTTGCGGCAATAGGCCTTTGCCCTAAAAATCACTGTTCGGTCGAGGTTGCATTGAAATCAGGGCTGATTTCCTCAATCCCGAATTCTATCAGGTCATTGTTTTTGGGCTTTAGCGTGCCTATGCCTTCCTGTGCATACTGGCCATTGACGTAAATTGAAATGTACTCTTGTGCTGAGGGGCTGATGCCGCCGATTCCGTTGAGGAAAGCGCCATATGGCGTGTCCTGCGTTTCTATGGGCACGTTATTTTCGCGCAGCATCTCAAGCAGCGTCTGCCCCTCAAGTGCATTTAGCCGCTTTTCATAAACCAAATCACTTTCTTTGTCAAGCGCTTTTATCTGGACAATGATGGGTTTTTGCGCTATGTCCGTTTTCTGCCCGCTGCACCCTGCAAGTGCGAGCATTAATACTGCAAAAATTACAATCAATTTTTTCATGCTTCAATCCGCCATCCTTTCATATGTGAAATTGCAGCGGAAATCAATCCGCTGGCCTCTTCCATCACTGCCTTGTCCAAAAAAGGGGTTATGAGCAGAATTGAAAAAGATGCTGAAACAATGTGCATTAGGGTGAATGGTACCTGCCCGAGTACTGAGAGCCACAAAGGCTGGCTGAAGAGGAATGTGCTCATTAAAGGCCCTGTGATGGTGTCAAATGCGATCACCCCTGCAATGCCTGCAGGGATGTATGTGGAAAGGGATGGCTTTGCGCCTTTTAAGAGGAAAGTGTATGAGAGCGCTATTGCGGCGTATGTAACGCTTGTGATGATTGTCCATATCCCGAGATGCCCGCTTATCAGGTCAAATGTGGCCATTGCCAAAAATGCAAAAAGCGGCGCCTTCCACCATTTTTCCCGCTTTGCCGCAGGCAGGATAAAACCCATGAGGGGATCAGAGTTCGGGAAGACCCTCAAAATCCTGTAGAAATGCGTGAGGATAAATCCGACAATATATTTATGGCCCATGTTTACACCATTGGCTTTTGCCAATAATAATGTTGCGCTGTATCCGCCGTTATTTGGAATGCTAAATAATTCCTGTTCAAACGCCTTAAAAATTAACCATGCGGCATCAATTCGGGTCCGCAAGTTTGGTTTTTTGTGCACAGGCAGTTATTTTAATCACTTTACCCATATTAGCTTCCATGGATTATCGGGCACTTGCGCTGATTGGGCTCCTTGTCCTTTTTGCCGGCTGCACACTCAAGGCCAATAACCCTGAAGGGGACATGAATGGGGGTGTGATTGTGGCGCAGCAGCCTGACAGGAACGCCCAGATAGTGCCGCGGCCCCTTCCTCCCTATAACTGGCAGGAGCCTTTCAGGGGTTCGCAGCCTGCAAGCCCGATAGTGTGCAATGACGGATCCATTGTGAGATCGCTTATTGATAAACTCGGGCCCGAATATTCCGTGACCAAGGCTGCATTGCCATTTGGCAAAAGCACCAACTTTGTAAGCTGCGCCCTCCGCAATGGCGGGAATACACTGCTGACTTACAGCANNCACATCGCCATCCAGAATGTCGAGGATGAAAAAAAGCAGTACATGGGGCAGATTTCAAATTATAGGGTCGAGGACGGGGTAGTCGGGGAGAACAGTTACCTGTTCATCCAGCTCGTTGACGGTGGCGAGCTATACAGGCTTGCGTTTGTTGACGATAGCCGCCAAAATGCCGTTGTTTTCATCCGTGCGACCAGAATCATCCCAAAAGAGCTTGTATTGGACGTTGCAAAAACGCTGCAGGGAATCATTTGAGTTATCCTGCCTGTGCAGCATTGTTCCTGCTTTTTTTAAGCGTTGTTTTCAGCAGGGGTTAAACTCAGATGCATTACCCCGAAACGAGGGGTGTTAGCGCTAAAAAAGTTACGGTCATGGCCAAAAAAAGCGCGGTTGGAGTTTATACGAACTATTGACGCTTTTTCGCAAATTTGGGGTTCCAAAAATTGGCTACTTTGTCAATTGAATTTTTTTGGGGCTGAACAAAATCTTTGTTTTTGTACGAAACTTCGGACACACTGGTTTGCCTGCAATGTTGTTAAAAATCTGATGAACCAGAAATCTTGTGCGGGTTTCCATGAAGATGTTA
>DUGC01000040.1 GCA_013331625.1 Candidatus Iainarchaeum sp.
CAGGTATAATTGCCGTGCTGCTTGCAGCAGCCATTTCAGCCTCGCTGCTCTGGTGGGCTTTCCTGCACAAGGGCAAGTGACCTTAAATGAAATTAGCGGACTCCTTTCGCCTCTCCCTCAACAGCATCCTGCACCGCAGGCTGCGTGCATGGCTCACGCTCCTCGGGATAATCATCGGGGTGGCTGCGGTGGTTTCCATAATTTCAATTGCCGAAGGGGCGAATGCGAGCGTGCAGCAAAACCTTAACAGCTTTGGGGCGGATGTGCTGACCATTAATGCAGGATTCAGCCGTGCAGGGGGGTTTGGCGGCAATTTCAGGGGCGGCGGGGGGATGAGGGTTGTCATCGGCGAAAATTTTGCAGCATCGGCGAAAGAGCCGACACTTGGAAACCTTGATATTATTGTGGTCAGGGGAAACCCGAATGTGATGTATGTTAACCAGACAGTGTCCGGCAGGGGAGAGCTTGTGTTCCTTTCGGAAAAAATAAATGCGAACATCCAGGGGGTGAACCCTGCCACGGTATTGCAGACAGATAATTTGCAGCTTGAGTCAGGAAGGATGGTCGGGCCGAGCGATTCCGGCACTGTCGTGATAGGGAGCAGGATTGCAAATGACACATTCAAGCAGCCGATAACACTTGGAAGGAGGGTCAGCATAGAGGGAAAGCCCTTCACTGTTGTGGGGATCCTCAGGGAGGGAAGTGATGACGGCTCTGTTTACATGAATTATACAAGCGCTTGGGACGTGACGGATGTCAACATCAACACATACTCTGCCATCAAGGCAAAGCTCAGGGATGTAAGCCTTGTGGATGACACGCTCGCCCGGCTCACATCCTCACTCCAGATCTCAAGGAAGGTCACGGAGCGCACGCAGGACTTTTCCATTTTCTCCCCTGCAGCAATAAGGGAGCAGATCAGTTCGGCACTCGATTCGCTCGCCCTCTTTCTGGCGGCGATTGCCGCAGTTTCGCTCATTGTCGGCGCCGTGGGGATTGCAAACAGCATGTTCACATCAGTGCTTGAAAAGACGCGCGAGATCGGCATAATGAAGGCCCTTGGCTCGACCAATAACGAGATATTGCAGCTCTTTGTGATTGAATCCGCGCTCTTCGGCCTTCTTGGGGGAATTGCCGGGGTGCTGCTAGGGATAATCATTTCACTTGCGCTCTCCCAGTTCGCTTCGCTAAATACCCTTGTAACGCCCCAGCTCATGCTGGTTGCAATCGGCATCTCGACAGTTATAGGTGTGCTTTCAGGGATAATGCCTGCACGGGCGGCTTCAAAGCTAAAGCCGGTTGAGGCGCTAAGGTATGAGTAAACAACCTGCACGCTCGGCCCTCAATTTTCAAGACTTTACGGGCAAAACTACCATAGAAATAAACAATGCCGCCGGGGCATCCCCCGTAAACCCAAGCATGCGTTTAAAAACATTTCCCAAGCCCTTTAGTTTAGGCTTACAGACTGATTTTGAAGGCTTTATTTATGGCAGATATGAAAACAGGGACAACTACAGTAGGTTTAATCTACGATGGAGGCATTGTTCTTGCCGCTGACAAAAGGGCCAGCATGGGCCATATTGCCTATGAGGATGAATCTGAAAAGATCTACAGGATCAATGAATCTATGGCAGTGACAAATGCAGGCGATGTCGGCGACAGCCTGACAATCATAAGGTTCCTCAAAAGCCATGCAAGGCTCTATGAGTTTGAGCGCAACGAGCGCATGAGCGCGCGGGCGGCAGCGACATTCCTTTCAAACATCATGAATGCAAACAGGTATTACCCTTACATTGTCCAGCTTGTGATCGGGGGGTTTAACGGAAAGCCGGAGCTATTTGACCTCACGCCAATGGGCGCAATTCTGGAGCGCGACAAGTACGCTGTGAGCGGTTCGGGCACAGAGCCTGCACTTACCACACTTGATAATGATTATAAGAAAGGGATGAGCGAAAAGGATGCTGTCGCGCTGGCAGTGAAGGCTGTTGAGGCGGCAAAAAAGAGGGATATTTATTCAGGCGGCGTAGGTGCCTCTGTTTATGTTATCGATGCCAAGGGTGTGCGGGAAGTTCCCAAAGACAAGGTAGAAAAAATCGTGAAGGAACTCACCAGCGCTTAAAGAATTGCTCTTTATCTTTTGGCATTTTGTTTTAGGATTGTGTCTATAGTTTACGGGATGGTATAATGGAATATCTCAAGGAAGTACGCGAAACGGTGGCGGCTATAGTGCCGCGCGAAGCTGAAGTCACCTCAGTTGACCTCGAAGGCCCTGAGATTGCAGTCTATACAAAAAACCCGCGGGCGTTCCATGACAACGAGGACTACGTGAAGTCCATAGCCCACCAGCTCAAAAAGAAAGTGAACATCCGCAGCGACAAATCATTGCTGATTGAGGAAAAGGATGCACGCGAAAAGATAATGCAGATAGTGCCGCCTGAAGCAAAGATTGCGGATATCCAGTTCATGGAGCCTTTCAGCGAGGTCGTGATTGAGGCCCTCAAGCCAGGGCTTGTTATAGGCAAGAGCGGCCTTACAAGCAAGGAAATCATCCTTCAGACAGGCTGGACGCCGCGCATACTCCGCTCCCCGACGGCGCCTAGCGAAATGCTAAAAGGCATAAGGCACCACCTTGTAAAGTACAGCTCGGAGCGCAAGAAAATACTGCAGGAAACCGCAAAAAAGATTTATTCTGAAAAACCCTCGCCAAGCTGGGTGAGGCTCACGCCGCTGGGGGGCTTTAGGCAGGTCGGAAGGAGCTGCATGCTCGTTGAGACGCGCAGGACAAAAGTGCTCATCGACTGCGGGATCAATGTCTCAAACTCCGACCCTGATGAGGCGTACCCTTACCTTGACGCCATAAGGTTCCCGATCTCAGAGCTTGACGCAATCATTCTGAGCCATGCCCATATGGACCACTGCGGCTTCATTCCCTATTTGTTCAAGGCAGGCTACCGCGGCCCCGTATATTGCACCGAGCCGACGCGCGACCTTGCTGCGCTGCTTCTTTTTGACTATATTGACGTCATGGCAAAGGAGAACAAGGAAGCGGCATTCAGCGAGCGCGATGTAAAGGAAATGCTAAAGTACTGCATCACGCGCGATTACCGCGAGGTCACCGATATTGCGCCCGATATGAGATTGACATTCCACAATGCAGCGCATGTGCTGGGCAGCGCATCAGTGCACCTGCACATCGGCGAGGGCGCGCATAACCTTGTTTACAGCGCAGACATCAAATACGGTTTTACGCGGCTCTTCAACAACGTTGATATCAATTACCCAAGGCTTGAAACGCTCATTGTGGAGAGCACGTATGGCGGAAAGGATGATATCCAGACCGCAAGGGAAGAGACTGAGGCGCAGTTTTTGAGGATCATACAGGAAACCACAAACCAGGGCGGCTGCGTTCTCATACCTGTGTTTGCAGTCGGGAGGGCGCAGGAGATACAGCTTGTGATTGAGAATTATTACCGCAAGGGCCTGATTGACCCTGATGTTAAAGTGTATGTTGACGGGATGACGCGCGAGAGCTCTGCAATACACACGGCATACCCTGAGTACCTGCGCAATGCGGTGCAAAAGAGGGTTTTGCAAAATGACTCCCCGTTCACTTCAAGCATCTTCCAGGTCGCAAAGCCTGAGGATCGGGACGCGATAGTGCAGAACGGGAAAGCAATAATTCTTGCCTCGAGCGGAATGCTCACCGGAGGCCCGAGCGTGCAGTACTTTTACAAGCTTGCCGAAAACCCGATCAATACGCTCACGTTTGTGGGATATCAGGGCGAGGGGAGCTTGGGAAGGAAGATTTTGGGCGGCATAAAGAGCCTGCCACTCACTGAAAATGACGGCAGGACGCGCAAAATCAACGTGAATTTGCGCATCGAAAAATTCGACGGCTTTTCAGGCCACAGCGACCGGCCGCAGCTTTCTGCATACGTGCGCAACCTCAAGCCAAAGCCCAAAAGGATCCTGACCGACCATGGCGAAGCCACGAAGTGCGTGGAGCTTGCAAAGTACTTTTCGGCCAAATTCGCGATAACCTCGCAGGCGCTGCGCAACCTTGACAGTGTCCGGCTCAAGTAAATGCACTGCCTGTCGCTGCCGGATTTTTTAAAAACCAGGGACCGTGAAAATAAGCGTTTTCGTGGTTTTGTCATACCTTAATACTGTGCATTCACTGCACTCCGTCCCGTCCTTTAGTATTTTTGGCGAATTGAAACTGATGTTGTAGAGAGTTATTGTTGCAGCTGCATTGAGCTGGGGCAAACTGATTTGGTTTAGCATGATCTTGGATTGTGAAATGAGAAGGCCTTCATCGATGTTTAGCCGATCGTCTTCCCCGCCTGTTGTTGTAACAAGCAGGATATTTTTGTTTGCATAAAAGATTTTTCCGTATTGTGGAATCCCTAATTCAAGGTTCTGCATTCCGTTAATGTCAGTTGCATTAAAGTCAGGCTTTATGCCAAATTTTGCCGCAAGAGGAATCGCGCAGCCGAATATGTTGACAAAAGGCCTTGCTGCAATTGCAGTTTTGGGGCA
>DUGC01000014.1 GCA_013331625.1 Candidatus Iainarchaeum sp.
TTTGGGCAGTGGTTTTCACGAGCAGAATATTTTTGTTTGTGTATGAAATTTTCCCGTATTGTGATACTCCTAATTCAAGGTTCTGCAATCCATTAATGTCTGTTGCATTGAAATCGGGTTTTATATCANNCCAGCCCCCAATAATGCGGCCCCGCTGAAAAATTCGACTTTTTCAACAGCCCCGTCAGTATCGCCCGCTGTTGCACTGACCTTAATGCTTGCAGGGGCGCTGTAGCTTGCCCCGTTTGGGGGCGCCGTAAGGATTATTGCAGGGGCATGGTTTTGCGAAACAGATTCAACGGATAGCGGATGGGGATAAGGATAAGGCCTGTAAGACCATTGCATGGCCCTGTTGCCATCATCCTTAAAAGTTGCCTCATACAGCCCTGCCTGGGCATCATAAGTCACGGTATCGGCATAGAAATCCCTGTTATTTAGGATAAAAGGGAAATTTGCAATGCCGTGGGAATTTATTACAACATTCATGGCCCTGCCATCCGGGCTTTTATTATTCCACCAAAATGCAGGAGAAATCGCTTGTCCGTGCGTAACCGGGTCGTCCTGCCCCCGCCCTGTCTGGTCCCGGCATGGCCATCCGCTAGAATCCAGCTGGCCATCTGTTTTTCCAAGGCATGTAGCGCCTGCCCCGCAATCAGTATCTGAGGCGCATTGCCGGATGCTGCATGTTCCTTCCCCGGAACAATCGTAATTTCCCGAGCAGGCTTTGTGCGTTCCTTCGCTGCAGTGGGACCTAAAGTCGCTGCATATGGGGTCAAAAATCCCGTCACAGCGTGTATTCCACGGAAAACCCCCTTGGGTATAAGACCTCCATAACTGGGTGGCTGCGCCGTTGTCATACCCAACTGCGCCTCCAGTATTTGAGGGGATTTTGTTATTGTAATAAACCCCGGTTCCCCCCCTAAAGCTCATTGCCGTCCAGCCGCAGCTTGGATATCTGCTGATAGAGCATGAAAAATTGTTATCATAAATTTCAACCAATCTTGTCGACCTGCAGCCGGGGGTAGAGCCGGTATCATGGTAAAGTATGCCTGCATTCACAAGATTGTTATTCCTGGCTACAAATCGCGCACCACATTCGCCGTCAACAAAATTAAGTGTTGCCCCTCCTGTCCCGCTGACATTATTGTCCTCAAGGAAAATGAAATCTCCCGAGCCATAATTATCGGGTCGGTTCCATGCATTGTTTGTGCCATACAGCTGCAAAAAAGTTTTTTGTGAATGGCTGGTTATATTCAGGTGATCAAACAACCCCGTTATCCCGTGCTCTGCATGCCCCCCATAATAATTGAGCATTACCCCGCGGGAACCTAAAATGCCTTCAAAATCAATGTGGTCTACCCGTACACTTGAAAAAGAACCGTCAAGGGTTATATACGCCCATGACGCATTGCCGCTGAATCCAAACCCCGATATCCTGAAATTTTTCTTTAAAGCCAGGTCAACGTCAAACAAAGTGCCTGCGATGGCAGTGGCGGTAATGATGGTTTGTCTGGCGCCCGCGCCTTTGATAAAAATCCCTTTTGTTACTGTGGCTTTTTTATCCCACGTGCAGTTCCCTGCGGGCACTTCCACGATATCTCCATCAGTCGCAGCATTTATCGCATTCTGCACATCGTTTTGGTCACAGCTCGCCGCAATCACAATATCGCCGGCAACGCAATGTGAAGTCATATAGCCGGAGCAATCGGGTCTGCAGTTCAATGATCCCGAAACAAACCCTGTGGCAAAAGCCGCACAGGGCCCCATGGAATCTGTCCCGTCACATGCCTCCCCTGCCTCAGCAATATTGTTGCCGCAAACAGGCGCTGCCAAAGTGAATGGCATTGCCGCCAGCAGCACAGCCAGGAACATGAATGCAATTGAACTTTTTTCCATTTGTTTCAATATTGCTTTGAGCTGGTATAAATTGGTTTGTGCCTGCACCTGCCGCAAAGCATTTGCGCAAAGTCGCCGGCATTGCCTAAAGGGCCAAGGGCTGCCCGATAAACCATGCCCCGTCTATGGCAAGCCGCAAAACCCTTCCTGGCGTTTGCCTCTGGCCTGCCAATATTGCAAAAATGAGTGGTTTTTGTGAATTTGGGGGGTTTTGATCCCGGGCTTTTGGGGCGCTATAATATATCAGGCGGGGGGCGCATTTGCATTTTCATCCGTCATGGCGAGTGCATCCGCAGCGCCGGAGATGTTTGCATCCGGTTTCGCGCCCTGCGCGCTGTTTGCATCCTGCGCTGCAATTGCTGCATTGGCGTCCAGAGCCCCTTCAGGGCTGAAACCTGAATTTTCATCCCCGATTGTGATGTTTTGGTCTGCAGGCATATTTTGGGAAATATNNATATCCCCCCCGTTATCGGAATCGAACACGAGTTCCCTGCTATCTGTCGGATTGAGCTGGCTGCATTTTATGCCAAAGCACTTTGCAACCGTCCCGCCGATATTCACCGTGGATTCCACCAAAATGACTTCGCCCGAATCCCTGTCTTTTCCCGTGACAGTGTTCACCACGGTTTCCACAACCTCCCCAACAACATCAATGACTTTTTCTATAATCTCATTCACGCCCTCAATGATTTCCCCAAGGCCATCTGGCGTGAAATGCGAGTTCGTGTCGGGCGATATACCGCTATCCGCATCAGGCTGCGTTTCCCCTTGGGCATTGCCATCCTGGGCAGTATCCTGCTGCACAGGTGTTTGCGGCTGCGATTGCCCGTAATTGCCATCAGCCACAATCTGGCCAGCATCCCCGGAATTGGCATCCTGACTTGGGACGACCCCTTCATTGGAATTGCCTGCATCCCCAAGGGCTGAATTGGCATCTTGCGCAGCGCCAAAATTCTGGTCGGTTGGAATGCCTGAATTGATGTCAGGGATGCCCGCATTTGCATCAGGGCCTGTTGGAAAATCTGGGGCGGTTAAGGGCGCCGAATTGCCATCCATGCCGGAAGAATCCATTGAATTTAAATCCGGCGAATCAGGAAGATTTGTGCCGGGGGCTGTTTGCGAATTCAGGCCAGCGGGAATTTCCAGGCCATCTTCATCGATATCTGCATCCTGTTGCGGCAAAGCCCCCTCCTGCCCCGATTCGGGGGCAGCATCCTGCTGGCCATCCCCTATCGGCACATCAGGATCCGGCATATCCTGTGGGGCTGTAGCGTCACCTGAATTTGTGTCCGCCGCAGTGCAAAGCGGAATTAAAAAAAATAAAATCGCCGCAGCAGTACACCTCCTCATTTACTCACTCCTTCGTGAGCGGGAACATGCATACATCCCTTGCAACTACAAGCACGCTCGCAGCCCAGTTGCCGTCGGCAAGCTGCACGACATCGACATTTTGCGCCTTGAGCTGGTCCACAACCTCGGTTGCGACCTGCAATTGGCCCCTTTGCTGCTTTATGTTCCATGTGCCGCCGTTTATTGTGCACCAGTCCATTGCCGCCACTTTTGCCGTGGTGAGGTCAACTTGCGAGTTTGCGATATTTACAAGGAAATTCTTGTCCTCGTTTGCAAGCCCTGCCTTTGGCAAAACTGTATTTTCCTCTTTGCCCTGCTGCTCCCCAAATACCAGTGGCGAAGCAACCAGCCCCACAACTATGCCTGCAATCGCCGCGAGTGCAATAATCACAATCCCGCCAGCGCCGCCGGCACTGCCTTCATTCCATGCTGCCATTCAATAACCCCTCCATCCAGAAGATCCAATTTAATGGAATTCTCTTAAAATAAGCCGGTTCGGTTATAAATAACTATTTGTTTATGGCTTTTCCCTTTTGGCAATTTACGGGGCTTTATTTTCTTGCCTTGGTGCAAAAAGGCTTTGGTGCCCCGCTTTTTTTCAAGGCGGCATTATGCGGCCTTAAAATCCTTCTATCGTGAAAACAAGTTTTTTTGTGTTCCGGTCATAACCTTGTATCGTGCAGCCTGTGCATTCTGCCCCGTCCTTGAGTATTTTTGGCGTTGTGAATTCAATGTTGTTTAGTGTTATTGTCGCACTTGCGCTGAGTTGGGGCAGGTTATTTTGGTTTAGCGTGATTTTGTTTTGGGATATGCTCAGACCCGCATCTATATCCAGCCGGTCATCCTCGTTTTGAGAAGTGGTTTTCACGAGCCTGATGTTTTTGTTTACGTAAGAAATTTTCCCGAACTGCGAAATACCGAGTTCCAAATTCTGCAGCCCATTTATGTCTGTCGCGTTGAAATCGGGCCTGATGTCAAATTTTGTCGCAAGTGGAAGGGCGCAGCCGAAAATGTTCACAAAATTCCTCGCGCTTGCTGCCGTTTTTGGACACCTGTCCGATGCATCCAAAATACCATCATTGTCTGTGTCAGTTGGCGGTTGTTGAGGGGTTACCTGTGCGTATTCATACGCCCCGATGTCCCACCCAGCCCCCTGCGGGCGGAAAACGCTTTTAAAATCCCGGGAAAAAATCGGCAATGCAGGCAAAATCCCTTTATCGACCGTACCGCTTGTGCCAGAAGTCGGAGAATATTGATTCGAAAAATCATACCCTTGCGCATTTGCCACGCCAACGGTTTGCACTAATTGGCGGTCGTAGACCAAGTGGTCATATGCGCCCTGGTCTTCCCATGCAACAGATTGATTCGTAATGCAATGATTATTTTGAATGACTAAATTTGTAATATTTCCACAACCCCCAACCGCGCAAACCTCTGAAACCGGATTGACTTTTGAAGTCCGGATGCACGATTGATTGCCAAGCTGCACAAATGTGTTATTCCATATGTATGCATTGGTCGTCAGGCCACTAGCAGGCACCCCCGAGTTAACCGCTGAAATGTTGTGGATGCCCCTGCTCGCCATGACGTTGTTGTAAACGTATATTGTATGTGTCCCAGCCCCCCCTCCATAGCCTGGAACCACAAAAATACTTTCTGCCGGAGCCACGTCGTACATCCAGTTGTTATAGGCGGAACCAGAACTTCCGTCAGGCATGGACGTATTTTCCCCATTCCACGAAATCCACAAGAGGTTTGTGTGACTATCCGGGTCAAATGCAGGTCTTGGATAATCAATATTGTAGACAATATTGTCATGCGCAGTATTTGTATAGATCACGAAACTTGCAATATCGTGCACTATATTATTCCGCACAACATAAATCATTCGCAGTGCGGTCCCGGCCATGGGGCCCCCGAGATTATCGATTTCCGAATTTTGAACAATAACATCCGGAAACTGCGGGTTATAGTTCCCAATGATCCCCCCTGCTGCAGAATTGACATAGACAAGGCTTGCCCAACCAGTATTGTTCAAAACTGAGGTATCAGGCCCGGAATTAGCATATCGAAAATGCATTGCATCTAATCCACTCCCGTCCACAACCGCGTTTCTGCCGCGCTCATCGGAATTGCCTGCTCCATTGAAACTATTATTTGATACTTCGGCTACGGAAATTTGCTGACCTGCCACAAAACCATGCGGAGCGTCAGTAGTGACATAAGAATAACCGCCCATGCGTTGGATGCCTGCAATATTAACCTTCTTTAAATCGAAGCCGTGGACATGAACCCTATTGATTAAAATATCAGGGGCCCGATAAAGGGCAATAGTGCCAAGGCCGAAATTGGTCGGGTTGGCAATGAGCAAACCTTTTAATTCCAAATTGTCAACAATAATGTGCCCGGCTGTAATATAAATGAGGCTTGATGTGTAAGTTTTTTCGCCGTCAAAAATTGGTTTAGCGAAAGTACTATTGATATACCATGTTTCGTCTGTACCATAATAGTCGGAATTCCCCTGTGTCCCTCCAACAGCAACGCGCAAATTCATGGCCGTCGCCGGCCAAGTAACCCCCCCTTTAAAAATAAACCGATCCCCGGAGTTGTGAGTATAAATTGGCTTTGTGCCACAGCCAGCACCAGTCATGAATGGATGGCATTTCCACGGAGACTCCTTTGAAAGCCCATTGTTAGAATTACTCCCAATTCCATAATCAATATAATAAGTGTTTACTCCCCCTCCCGAAGAATCTGCGGCGGGGGATCTAATGTCGGTTAGTGTTTCTATGCCCGCCCCCGCATAGCTGTAAATTTCGTTAATCTCCGAAGACAAGAGGACCCGGTTGTATATGCGGACGTCATCAAGCAAGCCGTCAAAAGTAGCGGTGCCGGAAATATTATTGCCAATACTGACATTCGATGTCCCTGCCGCGGGAATTCCGCTGTTCTGATTCAATGTTCCGGCTTGAACGCCATTTTTGTAGAAGCTGGTTCTGCCGGACGCATCGCGGGTTACTGCCAGATGAACCCATTGGTTTAATGTGCCGACAGACACCGATGCTGTGCTTGCGCCATCACTACGGAAACGATAGGTAGTTTCAGCAGAGTTCATCAAAAGCCTGGTTTTGCCATTATCGACTATGAATGGGCCACTTCCTGAATATGAGCGCGGATAAATCCACAACGATATGGTAAGCGGTGACGCGCCAATAAATTCACCGCCAGCATTTACCGCGTCATTTGCCCCGTCAAATGACAATACCCCATTTCCTACCTTGCGCTCAATCGTCCACGTTGGTCCATTCATGAGTGTTCCGTTGTTCCCGTTTCCTGAAGAATCGCCCGCAACCGTCCCGCTCCCTTCATCAAACAGGTAATATGCGACAAGGCCATCAGTAAGCGACGCGCTCGCTGACATTGCTAGCAAAATAATCATTGTGGTCAGGATTATCGTTTTGAAATTCATGTTTTTCAAATCTATATTAATCCGAGCTAGTATAAAATGCTAGTGCCAAAGCGGGTTATCGCTAAAAGCCGGGCACACTGAACACAATCTTTTTTGAGACGCGGTCATACCCGGTAATGCTGCAAGCCGTGCATTCTGCCCCGTCCTTGAGTATCTTCGGGTTCGCGAAATTTGTGTTGTAAAGCGTTATTGTCGCGGGCACGTTGAGCTGCGGCAGGTTGTTTTGGCCGAGAGTGATTTTGTTTTGTGAAATATTCATGTCAGCATCAATGTCGAGGCGGTCATCCTCGCTATTGATTGTTTTCATGAGCAGAATGTTTTTGCCGGAGTATGAAATTTTGCCATATTGTGATATCCCCAATTCAAGGTTCTGCATTCCGTTGATGTCTGTTGCATTGAAGTCAGGCTTGATGTCAAACTTTGTCGCAATAGGAAGCGCACAGCCGAAAATGTTCACAAAGCGCCGTGCTGCTGTTGCGGTCCGTGGGCATCTGTCCACTGTATTTGAAACCCCGTCCAAGTCATCATCTTTTGGGTATATGAGCTGCTCCACTATTACTGTAACATCTGCTGATATTGCGCTTGCGCCCAAGTTGTCTGTTGCCTTTGCAGTTAAACGGTAAGTTCCTGCTGCAACATTGTTCCAAGTGTATGAGTAAGGCGCTGTTGAATCGGTATTGAGCAGTNNTCAGTTGGCGGTGCATTGGATGCTCCTTGCCTGCCCGTGTATTTTGACTGGCCGCCTGTTGCTTGAGGCGCATGCATGAAATAGTCACGATTCTCCTGAATGAATATGGTATCTTCCGGGTGTTTGTTATTCCTAACGACCGTAATCGGGGCGCCATTATAGGTATTGTTCCAGAAAAAGCTGTTGTTGACCTGGTCTTCTGCAGGCCACTGCGTTCTGAGGGGATTGACAAATAATGTTTGCCATGACTCTTCATCAGTGAGGACAAATATGTTTATCGTGTTGCCTGACAATGTTGTAAAATTGTTGTCATGGACCAAAAACGAACCGCCCCTGAAATTTGTGAACTGGTAGGTATGNNCTATGATGTCCCCTGAATACATTGTTGTAAACTTCTATGAGTGGCTGGCCCCTGTGATAACCATTATCACTGGTCCAATAACCTCCATTGACCAAAGGTTTGCCGGACATCCAACTCCCATGGGAATCGATGAGAATCGAATTTCCATTGGTGTATGTGCTGCCGTCAAAGAGGTTGTTCCTGACAACTGACCTCCCGCCATCCTGATGATAGATCTGTTCATTGGGCTCGCGGTCAGTGAGGTTGTTGATTATGAAATTGTTGTCCTCTATGAACAGGGAATGCGATGTGCCCGCCTCGATTGGCCGGAGCCATGATTGCTGATTGTCACCCAGAACCATCACTCCGATATTGCAATTGTAAAAATTGTTTTTTTCAATAACGCCTTCGAGCCACCTGCTTGCCCAGACGCAGTGTGACCCTGAATTGAAGTCGGAGTGATCTATGCGAAAACCTGCCAGGGGAAAAGAGCCGTCGCTTTTTCCCTTAATATAAATTGA
>DUGC01000059.1 GCA_013331625.1 Candidatus Iainarchaeum sp.
GGGGCTCCGCCCCTATCTCATTTTCATGTACAAAGTAAGTTTTGATTCTATAAAAACCTTGATATTCCAAATTTTATGTCTGTTTTAAAGAATTTCCCTTTTTTGGAAATATTGTGCCTGCATATGCAAAGAGGTTTGTTCTCTTTAAAAGGGATTGTTGACATATCTTTGCAGTTGTTTGTTTTGTGATAACTTTGCAAGTGCGCTCTTCAATATTGCCTTTGCCTTGGTTTCTTCAATTTTAAGCAACAAGGCAACTTTCCCAATTGGTAATGCATCCCCTTCCCAACCAAACGAGAAATCTACCACTTGCCGTTCTTGAGTGGTAAGCGCAGCCAACGCATGCTGGACAATTATTTCTCTTTCTTTATCCAGCAGTACTGACCTTGGCGTTATATTGGTGGTTGCAATTTTCCGGTTTTTATATTTTTTTCCCTTGTTCATTTCAGCATTATGGCCGCTTTCCCAGCCGAGGGATTCACCGGCATTTTCCTTATTGCGCCAATATTCCTTAAAGCGCCATTTTTTTCCTGTTCTCAGTTTCTTTTTATATTCAATGACAGCTATTGCTGATAAAAATTGGGCTTTTTGTCGAAGTGACATAGGTTTAATTTGCCTGTTGCTTCTTCCCATGTGACAATGGTGAAATTGAAACTATAAAAACTTTTTCTTTGTCTGATGGGCGCACGTTGATCTCAATTCAGCCTGCTTTGCATTAGGTGCGCTCAGAAGCCGGCCCTTCGCCCTCACACAACAATTTGAGGCTGTTTCTGCAAACTTGGGTCGCAAAACCATTTCAGGAGAATGTGCGCGATAAACTGCCTTGAGGCAGGCCTGGCTCGCTTCGCCCGCATTCAGGAGCAGCCGCTTGTAGTGCCGCAGTCCTCGCACACAGTGCACGAGCCGTTGCGCTTGACCCTCATTGAGCCGCATGAGCCGCATGCATCCCCCGTATACCCCTTGCTGCGCGCTGCCTTCATCCTGAGCTCGGACTCGTCCTGCGGCCTATCAAGCTCTTCCATTGTTTTTGACGGCGCTTCCTCCTGCTGGCCTGCAGGAACTATCTTTTTCTGCTCTCCTGAAACATCCTCGCCGCCACCTGCAGGCTTGATATGCACAAAGTCCGTCCTGTCCAAATACTCGTATCCAAGGACACGGAAAATATAATCAATTATTGAAGTCGCATTCTTTATGGCTTCGTGCCCTTTCACGGGGCCTGACGGGTCAAAGCGCGTGAACGTGAATGAATCGACGAATTCATCGAGCGGGACGCCGTATTGCAGCGCTTTTGAAACCGCAACCGCAAAGCAGTTCATGAGCGCCCTGTATGAAGCCCCTTCCTTGTACATGTCAATGAAAATTTCCCCCAGCTTGCCGTCAGGGTACTCGCCTGTCTTTATGAAAACCTTATGGCCGCCCACAGTTGCTTCCTGAACAAACCCGCGCCTTTTTGCCGGCAGCGATTTCTTCTGCAGCCTAATGCTGATATGCTGCTGGACCTGCGCTGGGCCAATGGTTTCGTCAGCATCATCCTCTTCGCCAAGCCATGCGATCTCATCCTCGCTTGAAACCGTATTTAATGGCTGCGAGAGCTTGCTGCCATCCCTATACAGGGCATTTGCCTTCACCATGAGCTGCCAGGACTGCAGATAGGCGTCCTTGATGTCTTCAATAGTGCTGTTGTTTGGCATGTTGATGGTCTTGCTTATGGCGCCTGATATGAAAGGCTGGGCCGCTGCCATCATCCTGATGTGGCCCATGTGGTGGATAAAGCGCCTGCCTTTTTTTCCGCACTTGCTTGCGCAGTCAAAGACCGCATAATGGCTCTGCGAGAGGTGCGGGGCGCCTTCAATTGTCATGGTCCCGCACACATAATCGTTTGCGGCACCGACCTGCTCTTTTGTAAAACCTAATGCTTCAAGCAGGTCAAGTTCGGGGTCGGCAAGCTGGCTTTCCGTAAGGCCGAGTGTTTTGCAAAAATCCTCCCCCAGGCTCCACTTGTTGAATGCAAAGGCAAGCTCGAATACATTTGGCAGCTGCGCCTCTATTGCGGCAATCTTTTCGTGCGTGAAACCTTTTGCAATGAGTGTATCCTTATTGATGTGGGGGCAGCCATTGAGGGCCCCGTGGCCTTTCACATACTTTATGACATCATCGATCTGCCTTTCATTATACCCGAGTTTCCTTAGCGCTGCAGGCACCGACTGGTTCACTATCTTGAAATAGCCCCCTCCTGCAAGCTTTTTGAATTTTACAATCGCAAAATCAGGCTCAATGCCTGTAGTATCACAATCCATCACAAGGCCTATCGTGCCGGTAGGCGCAATCACGGTAACCTGCGCGTTCCTAAATCCGTACTTTTCCCCAAGTGTCAAAGCGCGGTCCCATGCGCCCTTGGCCGCATTCAGAAGGCTTGCCGGGCACTTTTGGGCATCAATGCCGACAGGCTTTATTGTAAGCGCCTCATATTCTGATGGCTTTGAATTGTAAGCAGCCCTCCTGTGGTTTCTGATCACTGCAAGCATTTCATGCCTGTTTGCCTCAAAGCGCGAAAATGCCCCAAGGCCTGATGCCATTTCAGCCGATGTCGCATATGATTCCCCGCACATAATTGAAGTGATTGCAGCTGTAATTGCCCTCCCTTCCTCAGAGTCATAGGGTATTCCCGAGACCATGAGCAATGTGCCCATGTTTGCATATCCAAGCCCGAGTGTCCTGTAATCAAAGCTCCTTTGGGCAATTTCCCTTGACGGAAACTGGGCCATGAGGACGCTGATCTCAAGCACTATTGTCCAAAGCCTCACGGAATGCCTGAATGCCTCAATATTGAATGTGCCGTCCTCTTTTACAAATTTCATCAGGTTGATGCTCGCAAGATTGCATGCTGTATCGTCAAGGAAGACGTACTCGGAACAATTGTGGATTGTAATGCCGTTTGCAATGAATGAATTGCTTACAGGTTCTGTCAGATCATATACCTTCTCTTCCCCGATGTAATCTAAAGACCTGACCGCATCAATTGGCTGGTCAAAATAGGTTGTGATTGTTTCGTTTAGCAGAGCAAGTTGCCTGTTTTTAGATGATTCCTCCATGAATCCGATAAGTTTCTCAAAGAGGACTCTTGAATTTCTTGAGATTCTCAGGCTGTGCATCTCCCTCACTTTGTATTCCTTCATTGCGCCCTTGCCGTCAGGGAGCAACGCAGTATCCTTTCCTGCCCTGCGGTTTTTATAGATCTTGCTTTTGATTCCAAAGCCCAGCAAAATTACTTGCACTCCCTTGAGAAGTTCGAGGCTTGATAAATCAAGAGCGACATACTGGCTCTTTTCCCCATAATTTGCCACTGTTCCATCTGCTGTGAAAAGACCTTGCAGGATATATTTCTGCTCGCCCAAGCCAAGCGAAAATATCTTTTCAGACAGGGTTTTTTCATGCGATTTTTGGCTGAGATCCACATATTGGGCTGTCTTGTTTATTGCAGATCCGGAAACGATATTCACTTTTGCAGTTGTTGATGTCTGAAGTACCTTTGTCCTGCAGTTCTGGTGGGTTCTCCTCTCAAAATTGCTGCAGTAATAATCAGCCATCCTTTGCAGCACTTTTTCTTCAGTTTTATCCATGGTGAGCTGTATTGCATTTCTCGAACCGCATCCGTCACCGAGATAAATTCCTATAAGGCGATAGAAGTCCTTGTCAGATGGTTCAATTATTTCTCCCACAGGTTGCGCTGGCAGGCATAAAAAATCGTCCTTGGTAAGTTCTGCCGCAAGTACGAACCCCCGATTTTTAGTGAAAACCTTGTGGTCGCCGGTAAGTTTGATTTCATAACCGCTTTTTGTCCTAAGTCTATATATTGGTTTGACCCCTGTTTCAAATGAGCCAGTGGTGATTCCTGTGCCAAGCTGGCCCAAATTTGTTATAATTTCAGTTCCTTTGCCGATAAGTGAATCAATCCTGCGCCACCCGTCATGCTTTGTCAATACAAGCGTATCTCCGGTTACACACGGATTTGTCGCATTGATCCTGCCGTCTTTCGGGCATGTGTGCCATTCGTTTATGGTATCGTCAAACTGGATTCCCGGGTCGGCGCTATGCCATGCTGCATATGCTATCTGGTTCCACAAATCGCGCGCCTTTAGTGTTTTTATCACCTGGCTGCTTTTCCTTGCATTAAGGTTCCACTTGTCATCATTGAGCACCGCCTCGATGAATGCATTAGTAACCCTTACCGTGTTATTGGAGTTCTGGCCCGATACTGTTGTATAGGCTTCAGAATTGTAATTTGTGTCAAAGGTGCGAAAATCCATGGCCTTCTCGCCCTGTTCGGCAAGCTGCAGGCAGCGCAGGATATAGTTCGGGGGCACATTCTCCGCAATTGCCGCCCTGATCTTTGACTTGAGCTCCCTGTTTTTTTTCACATCGGTTGACTTGCCCTCATGCGCGCAGTGCATAATCTCGTTGAGGTGGTAGTTGCACGCCTTGCTGCCGGCAACGAGTGCTGCAACCTTCTGCTCTTCGAGCATCTTCCAGTTGACAAACTTTTCGATATCAGGATGGTCAACATTGAGGATGACCATTTTTGCAGCCCTCCTCGTGGTCCCCCCTGATTTTATCGCCCCGGCAGCCCTGTCAAAGACCTTCAAAAATGACATCAGCCCCGAGCTCACCCCCCCGCCCGAGAGCGGCTCGCCTTCGCCGCGCAATGAGGAAA
>DUGC01000067.1 GCA_013331625.1 Candidatus Iainarchaeum sp.
AGATGATGTTTGCGGATATGCCGGCAGCGGTTATACTTTTCCGCCGGTGAGCTTTTTTAAAAGCAGTATTGCTCCAACAAGCAGGGTTGAAACAATGGCAACAACATAATACCCGATCCCCACGGCAATCCCGATCGCCGTGACTGCCCACAGGTCGGCTGCGGTTGTAAGGCCCCTGACCTTATCCTCGCCGCGAAAAATGGCCCCTGCCCCCAAAAACCCTATTCCCGTAACGATCCCTGCAGCAATCCTGCTCGTATCCGTTGTTCCGGGAAAATCAAGGGAGAGTATCGTAAACATTGCCGCCCCAAGGCATATGAGCATGTGCGTGCGAAAGCCTGCGGGGTTTCCGTCAGACTGGCGCTGCAGGCCGATGATGGCGCCAAGGATGATCGCGACAATGATCCTTGTGACCATCTCGATTTCNNAATAATATAATTTATATAATAGAAATCCCTATTTCTACTTTGCAGATAAAAGGTTTTTTGGAATGGAAGACTGGCATGCGCTAAGTGAAAAAGAGGCCCTTACGCGCCTCGCAAGCTCTGCTGGCGGGCTGGGCTCAGCAGAAGCTGCAAAGAGGCTGCTAAAGTACGGGAAGAACTCCATTGAGAAGGGAAAGAAGGTCTCCGCGCTGCATATCCTAATTGAGCAGTTTGCAAGCCCGCTTGTGCTGATCCTTATTGCAGCCGCAGCGGTTGCGTTATTTTTTGGCGAAGGGGTTGATGCTGCGCTCATCATTGCAATTGTAATTGCAAATGCGGCCTTTGGATTTGTTCAAAATTATAACGCAGAGCGCAGCATAGAGGCGCTTGCAAAAATGGGCGCACCGAAAGCGGTTGTTATCAGGGATGGAGAAATCAGGGAGATCAGCTCTTTTGAGGTTGTAGCCGGCGATGTAATACTTTTGGGAGAAGGGTGCAAAATACCTGCCGACGCGAGAATAATAGAATCCGGCGATCTGAGTATCGATGAGTCGGTCCTTACAGGCGAGAGTTCGCCTGAATCCAAAAGGGAATGCATTTTGCCAAGTGAAACCCTTCTGGCCGACCGCAAGAACATGGCTTTCATGAGCACGATTGTTGTGCGGGGATCTGGAAGGGCAGTTGTGGTAGCAACAGGCAAGGAGAGCGAGGTCGGAAAAATTGCAAAGCGGCTTGAGACTATCGCAGATGAGCCAACCCGCTTTGAGCGTGAAATAGGCCACCTTAGCAAAAAAATCGGCATTGCGGTTGCTGCACTTGTTGTCCTGATAAGCATTGTATTGCTCTTGGTCCACAACCAGCCCCTCTTTGAGGTTTTTCTGATATCAATAAGCATAGCGGTTGCCGCCATCCCTGAAGGGCTTCCGGCGGTCGTAACGCTCTCGCTTGCGATTGCAACAAGGAAAATGCTCAGGCAAAAGAGCCTTGTGCGAAAGCTTGACGTGATCGAAAACCTCGGCTCGGTTGATGTGATCTGCACTGACAAGACCGGCACCCTCACTGAAAACAGCATGACCGTGCAGCAGGTCTATTGCGATGGCCGCTTTTACGAGGTCACGGGAGAAGGATTGGAAACCAAGGGCGAATTTTTGTATAATGGCAAGGCAACTGACCCAAAAGGGCTTTGCGGCCTTCTCACATGCGGCCTCATCTGTAATGATGCTGTAGTGCAGGGCAGGTCATTCCATGGCGACCCGACCGAAATAGCGCTTGTAGTGAGCGCAAAAAAGGCAGGAATCAATATGGCTGAAGGGAACAGGGTTGAAGTCCACGCATTTTCCTCTGCAAGAAAGAGGATGACTGTCGAAGTTGAGTGCAATGGAAAGCGGGTGGCATTTTCAAAAGGGGCGCCTGAAATAATCATTTCCTCATGCACCCATGTTTTTTGTGGTGGAAAGGCCGTTTTGCTCAATGAAGCGGCTAAAAAGAGGCTTTTGGATGCAAATTCTGCAATGGCATCAAAAGCCCTGCGCGTACTGGCGTTTGCGTCAAAGCAGATAAAGGCAGGGGACAGCGAGCATGAATCAGGGATGGTATTTTTGGGATTGCAGGGAATGATAGACCCGCCAAGAAAAGAAGTCGCTTTCGCCTTGCAGACTGCGCGGGGGGCAGGGATTCGGGTTATGATGCTGACCGGCGACAACCTCGCCACTGCAAAGGCAGTGGGGGAAAAAATCGGCTTTAGCGCAAGGGCCATTGACGGATCAGACCTTTCAATTCTTTCAGGCAGGGATTTTGAGGATGCTGTGTTTTCCAATGATATTTTTGCGCGCGTGAGCCCTGAGCAGAAATTTGATATATTAAAGGCCCTCAAAAGCAGGGGCCATAGTGTTGCCATGACAGGGGATGGGGTGAATGATGCCCCGGCCCTCAAGGCCGCGGATGTGGGCATTGCAATGGGCATACGTGGCACTGATGTATCAAAGGAAACGAGTGACATCGTGCTGCTGGACGACAACTTTGCAACGATAGTAAAGGCAATACGCGAGGGACGGCAGGTTTTTGAAAATATCCGCAAATTTGTCAATTACCTCATCTCAAGCAACATTGCCGAAGTGCTTGTAGTATTCATAGGTTCGCTTGCAGGGTTCCTCACATTGGGCGCAGCACATATACTCTGGATCAACCTCATAACTGACGGCCTTCCCGCGCTTGCAATAGGCGCCGACCCTGCCAAAAAAGGGATTATGGACAAGCCGCCAAGGAAAAAGGACACGCCAATATTTGACCGCGAGCTTGGCGCGGTAATGGTTGGCGCCGGCATTGTCATCACTGCGGTGTTGCTCGCTATTTTTTTCCTCTTTTTGCCAAAAGGCATCGCCCATGCGCAGACAATGGCATTTACTTCCCTTGTGGTCTATGAGCTCATGATGGTTTTTATCATGAAAAGCCACCTTGGGGAGGACCTGCTTTCAAATAAATGGCTGCTTGTGGCTGTTGCCTTATCATTTTTGATGCACCTTGCAATCCTGTATACCCCGCTTGCCGGCTTTTTCGGCGTTGTTGCCTTGGGGGCATATGACTGGGGCATCATAGCCTTGGGCGGCATCGGGGTGCTTTTTGCCGTCAGCATAACCTCGCCTTTTTTACAGGCCGCTTTTTCGAAGCAGCAGGTTAGCAAAACTGCTAACTAATTAGGTAAGCCTTTATATACCCCCAAATCAAGGATATTATTATGAAGAACACGATACTGATTCCGGCAATTTTAATGGTTTTACTGGTTGGATGCGTCGGGGCGCAGCCAAGGTTTGACAGTAATTTGGATACAGAGTATAGGAATAATGAAAACCAGAATACCCCGCGGGGAAATATTATCCTAAAGGAAGGGCAGGATTATTCAAAAGGCGCCCTTAAGATCAGCGATATAAAAATTACGGACTCGCGTTGCCCCAAAGATGCCCAGTGCATATGGGCAGGAGAGCTTGGAGCCACGATGAAAGTCTCAATCAATGGCAGCGACCCTGCTGAAGTGATCCTTGGCGAGACTACACGCAAAACAGCCACTATTGGCAATTATACAATTGGGATCGTTTCAGTGAGCCCACAGGCAAAGATTATCACAATTACCATAAACGAAACACCAAAAGATCCCCCTAAAGAGGGGGAGAGGCAATGGGTTTCAATAGCTCCAAAGCAGTGCAATTCAAATGATTGGGACAAATGGGAAGTGAAAAGGCTCTTTAGAAGCGAGGAGGAAAAAATAAGGGCATTCCTCGAATCGCAAAAAGGGGTAAAGACATATGATTTTGCCCAAAAGCAGACCGATGCCATTGTCTGCTCGGCATGCAGTTGCCCGCGCGGGGATATCATAGCTGTGCTGGTTGATTTGTCATCCATTAAGAAAATGAAAGAAATGGGCTGGAATTCAATGGAGCCTATCGCCTGCACCAAGGAGGCAAAGGTCTGTTCTGACGCAAGCATAGTTGGAAGGGAAGCGCCATTTTGCGAATTTGCCTCCTGCCCGGATATAAAGGGCGGTGACGATGGCCGAAATGACGAGGAGTTCAAAGTGGAACTTTGGCTGGTCCCCAGCTTTGTGATCGATCCTGTTTCAAAGGAAATAAAGATCGGGCCCGATGGGGGCGTGACTGTCAAAACCGAGCAGCTAAGGGACGGGAACGTTTCAGTCCAAAATAAGCAGCTGACAAAAGCGCAGATGGAGTCGCTCAAAAGCCTCATCCTTTCAGCAAATTTCTTCAAAATAACACAGGAGGATGCGCGCACATGCATAGCTGACAAGCCGACAAGGTCGCTTGAAATAAAGTTCGGGGAACTGGAAAATGAAGTTTCAAATATCGGGGCAGAGTGCGATGCGGAAAAGCTCGAGGCTGCAAGGAAAATTGCAGATTACATAGAACAGGCAGTGAATAATTAGGCACCCCAGAATTCATAATATTCAGGCAGGGCAGCAATCTGCCCTGCCTCTTTTTCTGATAATTAACGCACCAATAAAAATAAGTTGGGTTTTTACGGGAGTTAATTATGGCTATAACGGATAGCAGGGGTAAAGGAGCCGGTATTTTTTTAACTGCTGCAATTTTCCTTGTCATAGGCATTGTTGCAGGCGCAGCATATGCCTCAATATACCAGCCTTGTTTGCCTTTTTCGGGCTGCGTTTCACAAGGCAGCGCAATTGAAGCGGCAAGCCAGAGCGGCTATTATTCCGCATTCAGGGACCTTCACCCCGGTTCTGAAATCTCCTATGAGGGGGATGAGACTGCTGGCAGTGTTGTCATGAGCGATGCCAATACCATATTGCTGATACATGTGGAGGGCGGGGGAAGTGCAAAGGTCGTTGGCGCCACATTGCAGTGCGTGCACGATACATTCCTGTCAAGCACAAAGTCCATTACGACATTGATATCATTCAACAATTTCAGCGAGGCCGAGATCAGGAATGCACTTGCAGACAACACATGCAAATAGGTTGAAAGCAATTTCCAATTATAGTATAAAAACCTATGAAAATGCAAAATGAATGCAGGGGGGCGGATTCGAACCGCCGAAGGCACTAAGCCGGCAGATCTCCCCCACCTGCATAATTTCCAAACCAAAATTTCAGATCATTAATTCAGGTTCTTTTCTCTTTTGGTTCAGCTTTTCTTTTTCTTCCCAAGAAAAAGAAAAGGTGACTTGAGTCTGCTGCGTTTGACCGCTTCGCTACCCCTGCAATAGGATAGATGCGTTATTCATTTCCCGTGCGAAAGTATAAAAACCTTTTAGCTCGCAACAAAGGGCCTTAAAATGCATAAAAAAAGTTATGATCCTTTAACCGTAAAACGACCTGCCCATAAATGGGATTCCTGAATCGCATGCACAGCACAACGCCGCCACCTGCAAATCCCTTGCCAGCCTAAAGGCAGGTGCGTTCCTGCCAGCAGCGTTGTAAAAGCAGGGCCATTGACCTGCCGACGGGCACCCCCAAGGGCAGTAAAATCGGAATTACTGGCTATTTCATCAGAACAAGCTATTTTTGCATTACGGGTGGATTAAAGAAAGCGACAGGGGCGCTATTGCCGGCAATCAGCAGGGCGGAGGCTGCAACTGCACCGGATTTAATTGGCTATTGGGCAAACGGCACGCATGCCCTTTAGCGCTTCCTTGATTTCGCCCCGCCCCTGCCCCGCTTTGCCCTCCTAATGGAGGCGATGCGCTTGGCTACTTCGGCAATGACACCCTTCCTTTTTGCTGATTTCTTGGTTTGCCTTGTTGTCCTTTTCCTCTTTTGTGCTGTTACTCCTCTCATTGGCATAACGTGTTCCTCCTATCCGTTTGGAATTGATTTTGTATGCGCATAATTTTGCAAAGTACCCTTTTTTCTGCCAAATGCAAAGCACACTCCTATGCCTCCATTCCCTTGTCCCCTGCCTCTTTTTCCCCTTCTGCACTTGTGCCTCTTTCCTCAATGGGCTCAGGATGAAGATCCGAATTTGCCGGCCCGTTGATTACTTTTCCAAGGGCACTGAACCTTGAGCCATGGCATGGGCAGTCAAATGTCTTTTCAGTGTGGTTCCAGCGCACTATGCACTTAAGGTGCGGGCACACTGCTGAAAATGAATGCACAATGTCGTCTTCATCGCGGTAAACCGCGATTTTCCGCAGGCCGTCTGAAACTATTGACCCATCCCCTTTTCCGACATAGTCCACGGAATCGGCATCATAGCGCGGCAGCCAGTCTCCATATTGCTTTGCAACATTCACATTGGCATCAACAAATTCTTTTGCTGCTGCAACAGGCCGCCTTGAAGGGTCATATAGTGCCTGCCATCGGTTCGTCCTGCCCATGATAAGGTCAGTTATGAGCATACCTGCAATAGTCCCGTGGGTCATCCCGTTCCCGCTATCCCCTGTAACAAGGTACATGTTCTTTTCAGGCCCGGGGCTCCTGCCGATAAAAGCCAGGGTATCAATTGGCTCTATCACCTGGCCTGACCAGTAATATTCAACATCGCCCAGCATGGGGAAGCGCTCCCTTGCCCAGCTCTCGAGCCTTGAAAAGTTGCCTCCTGTATCATCCTGCTGGCCTGTTTTGTGGTCCTCGCCGCCGATCATGAGGATCTCTTTTGCGCCCTTATAGTTCTGGAGCCTGACATAATGGTATGGCTCAGAGGGCACATCCATGTCCCCCGTATCCCAGTAAAGGGCACGGTAAATTGATCCTTTTGGCACTGTTGCTGCAATGACATAGGAGCGGTATGGCTCCTGCTTTGTGTGCATGGCAAAGAGCCTGTTTACAGGGACGTTTGTTGCAACCACAATGTTTGAAGCATATATTTTCAGCCCATCTGAGCTCAAGACTCCCTGTGCGCCTATCCTTTCAGCATGTGTTTGTGTAAAAATCATCCCCCCTCTTTTAATGATCGCGCCGCAGAGCCCTTCGAGGTATTTGAGCGGGTGGAACTGTGCCTGCATTGGAAACATCAGCGATGGGCCTGTATTGAAAGTGTCAAGTGGCGCCTTCCTCACATTTTCAGTGGGAATTCCCGCGCGGTGCGTAGCTTCAAGTTCCTTGCGCAGCCACTGCGGCTCATCGCTCGGATGCATGAAAAGGTAGCCCGGCAACCTTTCAAAATCACAGCCGATCTTCTCCTCATTTACAATTGATTCTATGCGGTTGATTGCGGCGGTATGGCTCTCTGCGGCAAGATGCGAACCCTGCGTGCCAAAAAAGCGCTCGATTTCATAATAGCGGTCATCGAGGGCATTTGAAATGTGGGCGGTTGTCCTGCCGGTTTCACCGCTGCCGATAAAGCCATCCTCAATTACCGCGACGCTTTTCCCTTCGCGCACAAGATGGTATGCGGTTGTAAGCCCCGAAATCCCGCCGCCCACAATTGCCACATCAAACCTCATGTCCTCTTCCAGCGGCTTGAACAGTATTGGCTTTGTTGAGTCAACCCAGTATGATTTGCTGACGCCGGAAGTGAGATCCGGCCTGATCTGCGGACTTTGCCAATGCCCTTTTCTTTTATGTGTTTTTTGCGCCATGAAATTTCCACCTTTGTAGAAAGAGGGGGGTGCGCAATCCAAAAGTTCCAATCAGTCAGTTAAGATACTGGAGATGAACTCTATTTAAACATAATTTGACCGTGAATGCTATTTAACCACATGGCTGCATATTTGTATAATGGATAAGCTCACAATAACAAGCCCTGCATTCAGGCAGAGCGCAAGCATCCCTGAAAAGTACACCTGTGACGGGACTGATGTTAACCCGCCCCTTGAAGTTGCAAATATCCCGCAAGGGGCAAAGTCGCTTGCAATAATTGCCGAGGACCCTGATGCGGTTTCAGGTGTCTTTGACCACTGGGTTGCATGGAACCTGCAGCCGCGGGAAAATATTGACCAAAACCCTTCAGGCATTCAGGGGAAAAACAGCGCAGGGGTAAATGGTTACAGTGGGCCTTGCCCGCCAAGCGGCACCCACCGCTACTTTTTCAAAGTGTTCGCGCTGGACACTGTGCTGAATATTTCGGAAAGTTCAGGCAAGCAAGAGCTCCTGCGGGCAATGGAAGGCCACATCCTCGGGGCTGGCGAATTGATGGGCCTCTATAAGCGCAAGGGCCAGAAATAGGATTTTGAAAGCCACAAAAAAGGGCCTTGACTTAACGGCAAATAATTCTGGAAGTCTTTTGTATGCACCGTCCTTTGCAGCATGCCTGTTTTGCAGCTTTTGCCATGCTGATCATATTTCCGGTTGTAATATCCGACACCAATCATGAAACAATAATTGATGCGGTTCCGCTCTCGGATAGGGTCATCAGGCTCACAGTAAGCGGGGCAGATGGCACAGCACGTGCATTTCCGGCAGATTACTCCCTGTCAGAAACAACTGGCGGCAACGGGCCTATAAATGATTTTGTGATTCCGGCCCAAACAGGCAGGCAGTCATTCCTCAAGGGTTTTGAGGGCGGGGATAACATATTGTTCGGCAATCCCGACGCGCCAGTCAGGGAAAGTTACATTTTCCTGAAATTTGAAAGGCCCATGGAGAGCGGAAAGACTTATACCCTGACAGTAAATAATCCCGCCAATTCGCGCGGAATCTATTTCCGGGTGGACTTTGATGAAAAGATGCTGGTGAACGGCTCGGTGAAGGCCAACCATGTTGGATTTTTGCCAGATTCGCCAAAAATTGCATATATCGGAAATTATCTCGGGGATGCCGGGCCCATGGAAATCAAAAGCCCGCTTGAATGTGAAATCCGCAATTCAGGCTCAGGTGCCATTGAACTCACTGTGCCTGCGCGCTTTAGGGCAGAGGATGAAAAAATGTCAGGGGAGACAGTGTATGATTGTGACTTCTCCGAATTCGAAACTATTGGCAGTTACTATGTCTTGGTGAAAGGGATAGGCAGGACGCACAATTTCAATATCTCCCCTGATGTTTACAATGATGTTTCCCGCAAGAGCCTCAGGCTCTATTATTACCAGCGCGACAACCTCGATTTGTTGCCGCAATATGCAGGCATCTGGCACAGGGAAGGGGGGCACACGGAAACTGACAGGCACGCAAGGATACATGAGTCACACATAGATTCCCCTCTATATGGCGGGGAAAAACCGGGGGGCACGATAGATGTGACAGGCGGCTGGTTTGATGCCGGGGACTATGGCAAATATGTCATAACTTCGGCCCCGGCACTCTTCCCGATGTTTAGCGCATATGAATTATACCCTGAAAAGTTCACTGATGACCTCAATATCCCCGAAAGCGGAAATGGCGCCCCTGACCTTCTTGATGAAACCAAATGGGAAACCGACTGGCTCTCAAAAATGCAGGCCCCTGATGGCGGGGTGTATGACCGCGTCGTGACACAATATTATGCAAACTCCATGCCCGGATTGGATATGCAGGAAAGGGACATAGCGCCAAAAAACACACATGTGACCGCATTGTTTGCAGCAGAGCTTGCAGCCGCTTCAAGAGTTTATAAATCCAATGATGCATTTGAAAAGGCGTATCCGGGCTATGCGGATAGCCTTCTTTTGCAATCGGAAAAAGCGTGGAATTTCCTGGAAAGGCACCCCCATGCAACCCCTGCGCAGGGGCCGATAAGGCCTGCGGGCATTGGAGGGGGGGATTACTCAGACCCGCCCCTCGATGACGGCACTGAAGGGGACGCCGATAACAGGGCGTGGGCTGCTGCCGAGCTTTACAAAACCACAGGGGGGCAAAAATACCATGAAGCTTTCGTTAGGTACTGGTCGATGCTTCCCCCCCTTTTTGGCTATAATGAGTTCCAGCACCACCAAAGGAAAGCCTCATGGGCATATGCCACAACAAAAAACCACCCTGTAAATGCCGGAATTGCAAAGCAGATCAGGGATGCAATGCGCGATGAGATCCGCCAAGAAAACCAGTACGGGTTTCTTTACAACACGCAAAAAAATGTTTACCGCAACGGCTTTCGGCAAGATGTCATACCCTATCTCGGGTGGGGAAATTACACCAAATCCACGACGTATGCCTGGCAGCTCATAATGGCAAGCTATCTCCTGGAGGACACATCTTTGATTGATGCCGCAAAAGCCAACCTTGATTTCCAGCTTGGCGCAAACCCGCTCTATTTTTCCTATATTACAGGGGTAGGTTTTGATTATCCGAAAAATCCCCTTCACACGCCTTCCATCCTTGACGGGGTTGAAGAGCCCGTGCCGGGGATCCCCGTGTACGGGATTTATTATTCGCTTCCCGCAGGAAATATTTATGGCCGCAAGGCAACTGACCATTCAGTGATATATCCTGCCGGAAAGGAAGCGGATGACCCCTATCCTGTATTGCGCCGCTATTTTGATGTGAGCAGCCTTGTCGAGATGAGCGAATTTGGCATCGGCGATGCTGCCCCCGGCGCGATGGTATTTGCATATTTTAGCAACCCTGAAGGCAAAGTGATAACCCCTTCGCCCCCCGGTCCACAGCCCCCATCCCTGCCAGTCCCGTCGGGAACAAACAAAGAAGGACTGGCCGGAACTATATTGGAATTGCTCAAAGGGCTAATCAGGCGGATATGGGAAGTTGCCGAGGCGATGGGGTAGGATATCAAAACTGAAAGTCCCAAAAGGGCGGAAAAATTTATATTCCAAAATGCATTTACTGTTATCATGGCAGACATCAGGCACTATGCGCTGGACAGGATCAACGAAGTGCGGCGATGGCACGGCCTGCCGCCGCTCCATTTGCACTATGAGCTTTCCATAGGCGCGAAAGCGCACTGCGAGCACAGCGTGGACCGTGTCGAGGATATGGTTTATGCACAAAGGCTCGAACATACGCCAAATCATCTTAGAACTGGTTTTGATGCAGAAAATGTTCATGCCCAGATCGGCAACATGCACGCTAACGATTTTGTCAACTCAGGAATAGATGTTTGGGCAAAACATGAAGGGCACAGGAATAATATGCTCTCCCGTAACTTCACCCATACAGGTATTGACATTGCAATGCGGGACGGGCCATACGGCACAAAAAAGTTTTTCATGACAGCAAGGTTTTGCCGCAGGTGATGAAAAGGCTAAAACCCTAGTTATACGAGTAAAGGTTTTCCGTCCTGTTGAACAGCTCAATCAGGTTGCCATCGGGGTCCTTGAAGTAGAAAAACCTCTTTCCGTCTATTTCCGGGTCGCAATTTGAAATCGTGACAGGTTCTGAAACGCAAACCACGCCCCGTTCTTTGAGTTCTTTGTATATTTTTACCCTCTCAATTTCTGAATCAATTTGCCCGGCTTCCTTTGGAAACCTGCCTTTATAGATAGACTCAAGTAGTGCCCTTTGCCCCAGCAGGGAAGCGGGACATCGTTGGGCGCTTTTTCGGGCTGATTAAGAACAAAAAATCAGTTGAGCGCGGGAAGCACGTCAAAAATTATTAGCGCGCCTGCAATCGGTTTTCCTCAAGCTTAGTACTACCATCTTTTGAGCATGCGGTTTATTTCTGCAGGCGTGTACTCATGGGCGGTAAATTCGCGGATAGTCCGGTCGATGGTCTCCCACTCCTCCCGGGCCAGCAGCAAAAAAAGCGATTTGTTTGTGGATAGGGTGTCTCTAACCTCATATGATAATCTTCTCTCAAAGCTGAGTTCCCTTAAAACTATTAGTTTGATCGCGCTTGTTGCATATGCTCTTGCTTTTTCAATGTCCCCGAACTTGGCCATATTTAATGCCCTCTGTACAATCGTGCCGAAGATTTTGGAAATCCTTTTTGCCCTTTTGGCGCAATCGCCTGCTGAATTATGGCCTATAAGGTCCACTTCGTAAAATACCACTTTGCCGTCACGGATTGTGAAATTGACTTCTGGGTGCGGGACACTAAATCCGGCTGCCTCCAGCATTCTTGCGCTTTGGGCCACTTGGGGGAATTTTTTGCGGATTTTCTCGTCGTATTCCTCCACCTCGCTTTTGACTCTGTGGAATTCTGCCGCTTTTTCGTCACCATCCATCAGTTCCATTCTTTTGTGTGCACCCAGTATCTTTCCCCTGATTTCAAGCGCTTCCTGCTTTATCTGCGGCGCAAGTGGATAATGGTCTGAGTGGATTTCTCCAAATTTGCCCCTCGGAGCGCTCAGCCGTGTAACTCTTATTACATTGCCAGGAAAGAGCATTCTTGCAAGCTGCATGTCGAAATAACGTGCCCTGCTTTCATATCCTTTATGCGTGGGCAGAGGCATTCCAAAGCGCCTGACATGCCTGCGAACAACCCTTTCCCTTTTTCGCCCCGAAAATAAGTAGACATCTGCGCTCTCGCCCCTGCCAATAACCGCTTTCCCGACAGGCGGCTTTACGGACCCCATGAATGCATTATAATTGCCAAGTAGTTAATCTTTTCCCCGGCATAAAATCCATCGGCGCAATGATTTACACCCAAACGAAATTTGGCCAGTTCAACTCTTTAAAGGCACCGGCTTGAACTATCAATTAAACGCGGGGAACGGGATTTGAACCCGTGCACCCTTTCGAGTAACAGCTCGCCGCCAAATTCATCCAAGAGAAAAAAGCATTAATTTTGGGTTTTTTCTTTAAACCCACTTAAAAGGCTTTTTCTTTTGGTACAACTTTTCTTTTTCGCCAAAGAAAAAGAAAAGGTGTGTTAGCAGGCTGCCGCATTAGACCACTCTGCCATCCCCGCACCGCGTTATTTTAGATCATTTTCAATTTGTAACCTAAAGCGCAGTCATACTAAATGTACAGGGCAGGGTTTAAAAGGTTTTAGAGCGGGGTTACCGAATCGGATGTTTTGGCCTTTTTGCAGAAAATTTCTGCTTAAATTCTTGATAACACGTCTGTAATTCATCTGCAGTTATTGGCGGTATCCTTCGTTCTTCTAGCCAGCAATTTATTAGTTTAATTGAGCCATGGAATCCCGATACCCACCGGTTTCCGTTCAACCAAATTTCAAAACGCCACCCCTGCTGGATACACTCCCTCATTGTGCCATACAAATGTGTTACAGAGTCAAAAAAAGCAGGGGGCCCATTTCTTAGAAGGTATTTGATTTTCTCCTTAAAAGTTACGTCCGGACGCTGCATTCTTTTCATTTCTTTTTTTCTTTCAAAACGCCTTTTCCTAAGCATCTGTTTTCTGGTTAGGGGCCTTTGCAGGGGAGGGTTTTGACGTGTTTTTGCAAGACCCATTTGTGCCAAGGAAACAGAATGGCTTTGCAGTATAAATGCCTTACTGAGTATTGAAAAGATATGGCTTTGCAATTTTGCAATATCAAGGTCCAAAGCCCGTTTTTCCTCGCGCCCATGGCGGCGATAACAGCCCTGCCATTTAGGCTCATGTGCAGGCAGCAGGGGGCGGGCCTTGTCATAACCGAGCAGATCAATGCAACGCAGATATGCCGTAACAGCGACCCTTTCACAAATAATGGATTTTTTACAATTAAGACCATCCCTGATGAAAAGCCGGTTGGGGTGCAGCTGTTCGGGACTGATAAGCAGGAATTTGCGCGGGCAGTGGAAATTGTTGGGAAGGATTTCGACCTGGTAAATATCAACTGCGGCTGCCCTTCACACAAGGAAGTGTCAATTGGCGCGGGGGCGGCGCTGCTCAGGGAGCCTCAAAAAATTGCAGGCATTGTAGAGGCAATTAAAGGGGTCACGGACAGGCCCGTGACCGTGAAAATGAGGCTTGGGTGGAGCGGGAACAATTCTGTCAAAATAGCTAAACTGCTTGAGAGAGCAGGGTGCGATGCCATCATGCTGCATGGAAGGAGCGGGGAGCAAAAATACACGGGCAAGGCTGACTGGGGTTCAATTAAGCGCGTAGTTGAGGCGGTTTCCATCCCTGTTGTGGCGAACGGGGACGTGAAGTGCGGAAGGGATGCAGAGGAAATTCTGGGTCAGACCGGCGCGCGGTTTGGAATGGTTGGCAGGGCCGCGATGGCAAACCCGTTCATTTTCCGCGAAATCAATGAGTGGATTGGAAGGGGCGTTGAATGGAAACCCACGCCTGCAGAAAAGGTCGGGGGATTTTTTGATTATCTGGCGATATGCGAGCGGCTGGAAATGGTAAAACTCACGGACTTGAAGATCAAGGCGGTACAGTTCACCAAGGGCATTGATTTCACAAAACCAACGCGTGTAAAGCTGCAGGGGGCAAAGAGCATTGATGGGATCAGGGACGCGCTCGGGGATTTACGGGATTCAATGGAACGGAACTAGCGGTATGCAAAAAAGCGCTCTTTGAATGCTGCGCAATTAAAACTGCCCTTTCGATAATTTTAAATACAAAAATAACTTTATAGTTGCATGGATGCAAAGCGTGCAGCCCTCATGGGAGTGGCACTTTGGGTTGCCATATTTTTTGAAGTGAGCGCCCTCATGTTTGGATTCTCGTTGCAGGGCCCGACTTATTACATAGTGCACTATGTTCTGGCAGGGCTGCTTGCAGCAATTGCGGGCGTGCTTTATTTCCAGGCGCAGGGCGCCGGAAAAGGGATCAGGGAGGGGCTAATTGCGGGGGCAGTAATGCTCATTGCAGGCATTATCCTTGATGCGATAATCACCGTGCCTCTTTTTGTGAAGGATTATGCATTCTTTGCAAACCCTGCAATGCTGCTTGGCTATGCTGAGGGCATTGCGATAATCGGCGCTGTCGGATGGGCAAAGCAAAAGAGCGCAAAGGGGAAATTCTGAAGAGCTTTAAGTGAATCGGCATTATACGCAAAATGAAATTACGGCAATTCCCTAAAATTTTGTAAAAATTTTCCGGCCTCAAAGGTTTTCCTCTATCTGCTCGTTAAACAGCGCCTTTGGCATTGCCCCATGGAGCTCGCCGGAAAGCTCGCCGTTGCGAAATATCAGGAATGCGGGAATTGAAACCACGCCGTATTTTTCTGGAGCCTGGGGGTTCTCATCAATATTGAGCTTTGCAAATTCAAGCCTGCCTGAAAAATCCTTTGAAAGCTCTTCAAAAACAGGGGCAGCAGCCTTGCACGGGCCGCACCACGGCGCCCAAAAATCAACTATAACGGCTTTTTTTGACTTTATGAACTGTTCAAATTCAGCATCGCTAAGCTCTTTCATCGATCCACCCCGCCGGCAGGAATTAAAAGCAAAATCTCTTTAAAAGAAGAACTTTGCATAATTTACTAGGAAGCCACCCAAAATACAACAGAATGTTAAAAGCTGAATAAAAATTGGTTCATAAAGCAAACCAACTACATAAAATTTAAAAATTTAATTAAGAAAATCTAAGTATTTTTATTTAAAAGTTAAAATAATAAACCATTTTCATTACAGCGAAAAGTCTTTTATATAACATTCCAATGAATATAATTCCTGTACAAAAATAGGCGCACAGGGGTTGAAATCATGAACACAAAGAAAACTCCTACTACCCGCGGGGCCCAGAAAGCAAAGGCCAATCCCAAAGGGCTCACGATAAACAGGCTATTTACCCGCAAAGGGGAGGACGCATTGGGAAAAGTTGATTACGAGTACAGGACATCAACCATAAGGAACCCCAACGGGAGCCTCGTATTTGAAATGAAGGACATCGAGATCCCAAAGGCATGGAGCCAGATAGCAACAGATATAATTGCGCAAAAATATTTCAGGAAGGCAGGCGTGCCGCAATACGACAAGAATGGCAGGCCGGTGCTTGACGCGCAGGGAAAGCAGGCCTTTGGCCCTGAAAGGAGCGCAAAGCAGGTTGTCTCACGCCTCGCATCCACGTGGAGATGGTGGGGCGAGAAGTATGGCTACTTTGCAGGCGCGCAGGATGCTGACGCTTTTGAAGATGAGCTCAAATTCATGCTCATAAGCCAGTATGCAGCCCCGAACAGCCCGCAGTGGTTCAACACAGGCCTGCACTACGCCTACGGCATCGCAGGGCCAGGCCAGGGACATTTCTACATAGAGCCTGAGAGCGGCGAGATGAGGGCATCGCAGAGCGCCTACGAGCATCCCCAGCC
>DUGC01000096.1 GCA_013331625.1 Candidatus Iainarchaeum sp.
GAGGCGCCGGGTGCAAGTCCCGGTCGGTCCATTCAGGCGACCTTTAAATCAAGCAGCCTTTTTCCGTGCATGTAAACAAATATAGCTGCCATGAGTGATCCCAATGAGCCGAAATAAAGAAGAGTTGCCCAAGGGGCATTGCCTGAAATATGCGTCATGACGCCCTGTATCAATGAGGATATGAACAGGCCGCCGAGCATTATCACAAGCGAATATACTGACAGGGTCTGCACGAACTGGACTTTCACGATTTCATATTCCCTCGACATGACACTAAAAGCATCAAAGTATTATTTAAAGCTTGCCGAAGGCTTTTTTGCGCTCGCTTTGGGCGGCAGTTGCGCATTGTTTTCATTTCCCTTTCCATGGAAAGAGCACGAGCTTGAACTCCTGTGGATAATAAATTGTTTCAAAATCCCTTATCATGTCGGAGAATTTGTGCCTGAGTTCTTGCAAAAAATTATAATATTCCTCCTTTGACGGGAGGTAGAGTTCCATCTCAAAATCAGGGCCGCCGAGGCATTCATCAATATAAACCACATTGGGGTGGCTGATGGCAAAGTTCCTCAGGTCCTTGTGCCTTTCCTGCGAATAATTCTGGAAATAAATGTGGATCTTATAATAGAACAGGCCAATTTTTCCCAGCCCGAGCTGGACCCCATATGAATGGATCACTTTCAGGTCCTCCAGCTTTTTTATCCGGTATGCAGCCACTTTATCGGAAGTCCCGAGCCTGCGGCTTATTTCAACAAGCGGCAGCCTTGCCTCTTTTGCCAAAATGTTGAGAATAGAAAGGTCAAGCTCCTCAATCTTGACTTCTTTACCAAGGCCGCATTCAAAAAAGCCATTGGAAAGGTCCTTTTTCCCTATGAGAAAACCTTTCGGGAGGTTTGCATAGTAATGCAGGATATGCAGCTCCTTGTTCTCGATGTACTTCCCGTATTTTGAATTCAGCTCTTTCCAGAAATCAATATATTGCGCGCTTGATCTTGCCCAATAAATGAAGTTGAAGTCAAATCTTCCTTCTACTTCTACAAAGAATCCTATTGCGGGATTGGAATTGATGAACTCCACGAATTCCTTTTCCTTTTGAGGCGTGATATTTTGCAGCCTGATGAAGGTCCTGAACAAGGTCATGCCAAGTTTTGATGTGTCGATGCGCGCATAAAATCCCCTTATTACATCTGCGTCTTTGAGCCTGCCAATCCTGTAATTGACAACTTCCTTGCTAAGGCCAACTTTTTTTGCGAGTTGTGAAAGGGGCTGCCTTGCATCAAGGTCAAGCTCGTAGAGTATTTTCCTGTCTTTGACATCAAGCTTTGCCTGGAAGGATTTAGCAATATCAAGCATATTTTAACAAATAGATAAATTAGTATAAAAATATATCTTTTTGATAAAGAATTTTAGAAATTATTTTAAATTTTAGAAAAGCACTAATTAATCAAGTACCATGAAAGCGTTAAACTGGATGGTTGAAGGTTTGAAAATCTTGGGGTGAAAAAATGCTTTTCTATGACGCGCTGAGTGCATTGATTTCCCTTGACCTGGGATATTTTGCCGATATTATCCTCAATAACCTCTTCTGGGTATTTGGATTCTATCTCCTTGTCCATTGTTTCACTTCAGGAAAGCACACCCTATTTTATTTCCTGATCCTCGGGCCTTACATCTGGATCTTCGTGGATTTCAACAGCCTCACAGGCCTTGCATGGCACGGGGCTCTTGGCACTGGTTTGTGGTTTGTGCTACGCTCGGTTGCGGAAATATTCTCGAAGGGCGTTCCTGTGCTTGAGAAGAATTTCAGCGCAATCTGGATAGTGATAGCTTTCAGCTATCTTTTGTTCCTGACATTCATCTGGGTGTGATCCTGATGGGTTTTTTCTCCCTTGCAATAAAAGGCCTCTGGTGCGCTGCGGCATACATTTCAATAGTGTTTTTCATGAGCCTGATGTTTCCGCAAAATCTGCTCACTGAGTACGCCCTGCAGCCGATCGGGATGCTCACGATCATCATCCTATTCATGCTCGAGATTGTTTTTGATTTTTACACTTTGAAAAAATAACATTTTGCACGATAAAACTACCGTAAAACGGCCCGCCGCCAAAGCGGCGATCGTTCCTTGCGGCACGTTGGAAGCGCAAGGCACAACGCCGCTATTTGCAATTTGATCACCTGTGAAACCAGGCTTTATGGGGCATCTTCGATGCCCTGACAACCACCCCTGGCAGCAAAGGTTTTTGCTGCTTGCCAGCGGCGTTGTAAATTGAATATTAGGGGAATCGCCTATAGGGCATGGGCGTTTTTTTCTTGAAAACCTTCCTCAGAGTCGTTGCTGCCGGATTCAATTGCCTTGCACGTTCAAGATGCGCCGAGAGGGGAATCATTGCAAAATTCGGCTCTTTTATCCGCACACGCCTAGTGCCAGTGAGGCCATGCTCAGCATTCAACCGGATTATTTCATTTGTTAGTGTAGGTCCGCCGATGACAATCCCTTCCCCGCCCCTCTCTTTCGGGAGCGCTAGCCTGTCAACAAATCTGAGGCCCGTGATTTTCCCGGACCCTTTGCGGGCCATGTGAAACGCAGTCCGGATCCTTTTGACAATACTTGGCTTGTGCGGGTGCGCCCCGCCCCGCATAAGCGGATTATTTCTGCCTGCAAGCCTGAGCCTGACGCGCGCAAGTGTTATCACCGTCCGGTAACTGCATCCATATCTTTGCGCAAGCCCGCTGCTTGGAAAACGGACGCCGCCAAGATGCCCGGAAGGGATCTTGGAAATGATGGCATCAACAGCCCTCACAAGGGCTTGCTGAAACAGGGGTTTTACACGTTTCCATCCCGAGGTGGTATCATAACTGGCAATGGAAGGAAGACTTACCTTATTTTTTCCCGGGTACTGGAACATCCAGTCAGGCGGTGGTGCCGGAGCCTTAGAACTGACTTCGGCCCTGATCCGGTCTATAATTTCTCTTGGCGCAAGTTTTGGCATCGGAAAAAGTAATGGGGATCCCACTATTTAAATTATTTTATTGCTGCTTTCACTCCCACTCAATTGTTGCAGGCGGCTTGTGCGTCACATCGAGCATCACGGCGCCAACGCCTCTGACCTTGAGGACGCGCTGTGCCATTTCCGAAATTATTTCCGGGTCGAGCTTTGCAAAAGTCGCGGTCATCGCTTCCCTCGATTCTACCGGGCGCAGCACTATCCCTTCCCCTGCATTGTTGAATTTTACCGGCAAAAGCACAACCGGGAACTGCCATACTTTATCATAGGCCCCTTTTTCCTCAAGCGCATCCATTGCAATCGCGTCTGCCTCCCTGAGCCTTTCTATGCGCTCCGTGCTCAGGTATGCCTCCTCAAGCAGTGGGGCGCTTTCAATTTTTTCAGGCTCCAAAAGCACAACGACCCTGTTTATTGTGCTGAATGCATTCGTGACCCTTGTCGATATTTCCTCAAGTGCGTTATAATCAAGCTTACCCTCAAGCACAACCACATTCCTGTATGTGCGGTTGTCCCCCTGCACGCCCACGGCCCTGACCGCAAGGACCCTTGCAAGGTACCCTGCAGGCGCAGTAATTTTATTTATTTTTTCCTCTAACCCCTTATCCACTTTCTCTTTTCCGTTGCTGCAAAGTATCCTTATTGCAAGGCCGGGCCCGGGGAAAGGGTGCCTTTTCACAAGCTTTGAGGGCAATCCAAGGAGCATCCCAAGCTCGCGAACCTCATCTTTATAGAGCTCTTTGAGCGGCTCGACCACAAGCCCCTGCTCGATCATTTCCATTATGATCGGCGCGCGGTTGTGGTGGGTCTT
>DUGC01000105.1 GCA_013331625.1 Candidatus Iainarchaeum sp.
CCTGTACCCGTTCACCGGATGGCTTTTGAGCCCGATAATAGCGGGAAGCGCAATGGCATTCAGCTCCGTCTCAGTAGTTGTAAATTCGCTGCTGATGAAAAACTTCAAGCCAAAAATAAAATAAAGGGGCAAGCCGCATGCTGGCTAATAAAATTCATGCGGGGGATTTCGCCCTGCGTCGCAATTCCATCTTCTGCCCTTGAAAGTGGCAACATCCCTTTGCTTTTTTTCCGCAAAATTCCGGTTTTATATCTAGTTGATTTTGAAGTTTTTGCCTCGTTGCATTGTGGAATTCACCACGGCATAGGCTATCATGCCAAAGGTACCCCAAAAAGACCCATTACCACCATAAAATGCGGAGAAAACAGACTGCAAACCTTGAAAAATGCCGTAAAACTTTCAGGGTTTGCGACTTGCAGGCCGTAAAAATTTTGGCCGAATTACTTTGATGGGCCGCTATAAGGGCGGCAAAACTCGGAGGATATATTTAAAAGGTTGAGCAACTATTCAACTATTATGGAAAAGGGGCATTCACCCGATATTGACAAAAAAGTGCTGCGCTTCTTTAGCGCAATTGCAGATGAAACGAGGCTGCGTATGCTCAACACGCTTATGGGGGGGCCGATGACCGTGAACGGGGTGCATGAAGCTTTGGGAAAAGGGAGCATGACGCTCTCAGCGGTTTCACACCAGCTCAAGCACCTTGAGCAAAGCGGCGTCGTTGTTTTTGAAAAAAAGGGCAGGGCGAAATATTTCAGGCCTTCACCTGGCTTTTGCTGGTGCATACTGAAAAATGCGTACAGCCATTTTCGCGGAAAGCATGAGTGCACGGAGTGCAGGAAGATCACCGCAGGCAATGTTGCAAAAAAATGAACGGGGGCATTTGATGGATTTAACGAAATCTGGCAGTGGCGAAAAAGGGGCAGTCCTGTTTACAGCAGCTGTCCTGGGCATTGTAAGTGCTGTATATTTCGGCTTGGGGCCTGACGGGCTTGGGAAGGCCGGGCCGGAAGGCTCCGTTTATGGCGGGGCGCAGCTTAAGGTTGCGTTCTCTGACCAGGGCAATGCCAAGGTTTTTGCGCTAGTGCCCAATAACGCCCTTGCAAAATTTGAGGCTTCTGAAGGGAATTCCGTCCCCGAAAGCGATTCAGTTGTCCTTGGCGGGACCGAAGGGAAAATCATGAAATCTGAAAAGATTTTCTCAAAGCCCGCAGACATAATAATGGGTTTTTTCGGGATCAACCTGTCAGTTGAAGGGGTCTTGGAAAATACCAACGGCCCGCTGGATTATTTCCACTTCGTGAGCCCTGCAGAATTTGCGCAGGTCACAGGCGACCAGAACAGGATTTTCATTAAAATGGATGGTTCAACAGCCAAGGCATTTTACACAAATGGGCCGGAAGCAAAAAAACTCCCCGGATCACTCAGCCTTGCGGAAGGGACCTATGCAGACTACAAAAGGCATGAAATTGTCGGGAATACCTATTACCCGATTATAATCGGCTCAAAGGAGGCCGGAGAAATGCGTTCGGAAAAGGTTTTTGCAAACCTCGGGGATTCATTTGAAAAGTTCGGGAAGCGGTTCATCGTGACCGGCATCCTGAACAAGAGCAATTCAATCATGGATATCGCCCACATAGTGCCACTTGGGCCAAATGAACTGTTGGGGGGTGGATGGAAATGACAAGGGTTACACTGCAGGTCAGCGGGATGCACTGCGCAAGCTGCGCCACAATAATTGACCGGTCGGTAAAAAAAGTGCAGGGGGTAAAGGAATCAAACGTGAATTTTTCAACCTCCAAGGCCACTATTGAATTTGACGAAAATCGGACCGGTGAAAACGACATTATTGCTGCAGTTAAAAAGGCGGGCTATGGCGCGAGCGTGCAGGCAGCAGGAATGGACATTGAAAAGCAAAACCAGATCCAAAAAGCGGAAATCGGCAAGATCAAAAACAACTTTATCCTCAGCTTTATTTTCGCGTTCCCCTCATTCCTCATCGCAATGGTGTTCATGCAGCTTGGCATAGAAGTGCCTTATGCAGAGTTCCTCCTCTTTGTGCTCGCAACACCGGTGCAGTTCATAGTTGGAAAGCAGTTTTATTCAGGCGCATGGGCGGCGCTGCGCAACAGGACCGCGAGCATGGACACTTTGATTGCGGTTGGAACGAGTGCCGCATACATCCTGAGCGTCTATAACCTGCTTTTCAACCCCATGGGGGGGCAGTACTTTGAGATTTCAGCGATCCTGATCACTTTCGTGGTGTTGGGCAAATGGCTTGAAGCGATTGCAAAAAGCAGGACGAGCGAGGCCATCAAAAAGCTCATGAACCTCACGCCCAAAACAGCGACAATAATACGGGGCAGGAAGGAGATGGTTGTGGCAGTAGATAGCATTGTTGCAGGCGACGTTGTTGTCATAAAGCCGGGGGAAAGGATTGCAGTTGACGGGACAATTGTTGAAGGCTATTCATCGGTTGATGAATCAATGATAAGCGGGGAGAGCATCCCTGTTGAGAAAAAGGCTGGCGATCAAGTGGTCGGCGGCACAATAAATAAGCACGGGACCCTCACATTCAAGGCCACAAAGGTCGGGGAGAATACCACCCTTGCGCACATAATAAGGCTAATTGATGAGGCGCAGGGCCACAAGGCGCCGATACAGCGATATGCCGACCAGATTTCGGCATTCTTTGTGCCCATAGTAATAGTGATTGCAATAGCAACTTTCCTTTCATGGTATGTTTTGCTTAACGCAACACTTTCATTTGCCCTGCTTGCAGGCATCGCTGTCCTTGTGATAGCGTGCCCGTGCGCGCTTGGGCTTGCAACGCCGACTGCAATCATGGTTGGCACCGGGATGGGGGCAAATTACGGCATACTCATTAAGGGAGGGGACGCGCTTGAAACCGCGCACCACTTAAAATATGTCATATTTGACAAGACAGGGACAATCACAAAAGGGGTGCCTGAAGTCACCGATATTGTTGCAATCGACCCCAAAATGGGCGAGAAGAAGCTCTTGGAGCTTGCGGCAAGCCTTGAAAAGCCCTCAGAGCACCCGCTTGCAGATGCCATTGTTGCAAGGGCAGCAAAGGAAAATTTGCAGCTATCCCCCGTAAAAAAATTTAGTGCAATACCGGGCCATGGGATAGAGGCTGAAGTCGGGAAAAAGAAATATTTCTTCGGGAACATGAAGCTGATGGCAAGAAACAATATTGCCGTCCAGCACCTAAAGCAGGCGATTGCAGGGATGGAAGGGCAGGGAAAGACTGTGATGGTGCTTGCAGACAGCAAAAAGGCGCTCGGGCTTGTGGCCGCTGCTGACGCGATAAAGGAAACATCAAAAGAGGCGGTGGCGCAGCTGCAAAAGCTCGGTATTGAAGTGTACATGATCACAGGCGACAATGAAAGGACGGCAAAGGCAATTGCAAAGCAGGTTGGCATTGACAACGTTCTTGCCGATGTTCTCCCCGAGGAAAAGGAAAAAGAAATAAAGAAGCTCCAGTCACAAGGGAAAAAAGTCGCAATGGTCGGGGACGGCATTAACGATGCCCCCGCGCTCGCGCAAGCCGACATTGGAATTGCAATAGGCTCAGGAACCGATGTTGCAATAGAAACTGGCGATATAATACTTGTGAAAAATGACTTGCGGGACGTGGTAACAGCAATCGAATTGAGCAGATATTCAGTAAACAAGATAAAGCAGAACTTCTTCTGGGCATTCATCTACAACATAATAGGAATACCAATAGCCGCAGGAAT
>DUGC01000052.1 GCA_013331625.1 Candidatus Iainarchaeum sp.
CTTCTTCGAGATTGTTATACTGAATGAAAGCAATTACTCCATCGGAAGTAATGTACCATGTCTTTGGTGTTTTAATATCTCCAAAAATTTCTTGATGTTCCGATTCTCGTTGAAGTATATGATAAGCCAGAAATAAGCCGGCGCTTTTTCCACCAAGTTTTCCGTGGCTTCCGGATGGAAATATCCTCTTATCAATTAGTTTATAAAAGTCGGTGAGTTTAACATATTCTTTAGCAACGCTTATATATTCAAGCTGCTCGGTGAAAAATCTTCTTAAAAGTGAAACACGCAAACCTTTTATTGTTGATGGTGCGAGCTCAAATTTTTCCGGAGCCATGTGATAAAATTTGCGGATTGCGTCGGCAATTTCTGTTAGCGATGTATCTTGGTTATCCACAACTTTAATCAACGCGCTGGATTTATCTTCTTGAATCCATTTTTGAATTTTAGCAAGGATGATATCGTCCGGTAAGTTTTCATCTGCAAGGTTTAGAATTGTATCAACGTACTGATCGTAATTTGTAATCTTACGCAGCTTCAGTGGTTTATTATCATCATGATGTTGTTCCTCAACTCCGCCTTGACGGGACATGCTGCTCTGGCGCATTAACATTTCGGCTTCTTCTACACCTTTCCAGCAAAGTAAGTGAAGCATTTTTCTCAATACACTCATAAATAAATTCGGATCAGTCTTGCGAATCATATCAAGTACAATACGCCACTCGCCCTTGTGTTTGCCGTCCACTTGCTCGCGCACTGTCCGCAGTTCTTGGAAAACAATTTTTAATTTTTGATGTAAGATGAAGTGACCGAGCCGGTCTGCGATTGTAGTCAATAATTTTTTTTCTTCTTTTAAGAAGGGACCAAAATCGGCTTGCAGCATTTCTTCAACGTAGTACACGGCTATATGACCAACAATTTTGTCTTGAACAACAATATCGGATTTGATTACCCACTGAGTTTCTTTGAAATCACTGGTCTGATAGACTATTTCGCCATAAGCTAATTTAGCTCTACAAACCGTTGAGTATTGCCAGCCGGCAGGAATTGAATTAATGACTGTATGAAAAGCTTGACGCATAGAAATTTCCGAACGGTTCAAACTGTCTTCAATTGTATAAATGCAGTTTAATTCTTTGGCACGTTCGTGCAGCTCGATTACTAAGTTATCTATCGGTTTATTTTTATCTAGCATTTCTTAATAACTCCGCGGCTTGTTTTACCATCAACTTTAATTTTGAGCGGGGATTCTAACTTAACATGTTTGATGAAATTTGTTTCTCGAACCACTTTTTGTTGATTCAGCCACTCCCAATCAATCGCAAATTCTCCATCATAATTGAGTGAGAAATAGCTTACGTTAAAACTGGATAAGTTGTGAAAGAAATGAGAACCCTGGCTTAACTCAACATTAATTCCAAAAAGAGTTGATTCAACAATTACTTCCTGGCCACCTGACAAGATGGATGAAAAGTAATTCAAAACCCTGCTCAAATCCCCTCTCTCGGAATCATCTATTTTCCTTTCAACAAAACCCTTCTCTGCAAATTGTTTCTTTAAAGTGTCAAGGACATTCTCCTCGCATACAACGGTCACATAGCCTGTATGCTCATCTATTTCCTTCACCTGTGCGTTATTTGCAGCAGCAACCCTGCCTACAATCTTTTCGCATGAAGCGCAATTCAGCCCATTGAGCCCGATTTTATATTCCTGCAATCAAACCACCAGTTCCTTGAATTTTATTTCCAATTGCAATGCCATAATCTTAACATTCACTTAAACCACCCTGTAACCTTCCTTTTCAATCGCAACCCTTGCCGCCTTGAGCGAATTTTCATCTGCAAATTTTGCCTTCACTGTCCCCTTCACAAAATCCGCGCTCGCATCGCTCACCCCTTCAATTTCACCTAATGCCATTTCAATTAGTGCCTTGCATGATTTGCAGTGCATCCCTTCAACCTGAAACGATTTTTCCATTGTTCCCCCTCCTCCCCTCACATTTGTTATTGGCAAGATTATTGAGCGATACTGCAAGCAATGCGATGCTCGCAAGGCCTATAAAGACGCTGATGTCTGCAAGGAATGCAAATCCGCTGCCCAGCCAGAGAAAAAGAGATGGCTGGCAAACAGGGCATGCCGATGTTAAAAACGCCAGCGCGCCCCCGGCGCCTGCACCGTTGGGAATTATCATGCTGGTTGCCATCACTGCCGCGTTAAGTGATGCAAGGAGCGCAATGGCTGCAATTATAATTATCCCGGATGCTTCTGCTGCACTGTTTAGCTGCCATGTCCCGAACACTATTATGTTTGAACTCAGCGCCAGAAGCGGCACAAGAATTGCCAGTGATGCAAGGAAGGCAAAACCCCCTCTTTTGCTCAAAAGCGCATGAGTGAGGCTTTGGATAAGGCTCATGCCTTCACCTGCATCTGCCCCACAAACATCCTCATGCTGCAGCTGTATTCAAACACCCCTTCTTTTGAAGGAGTGAACTGCGCCACCTGTTCTTCCCCGTTCCTTGATATCAGCTGGACGCCAAAGTTGCGCATCACAAGTATTTTGCCGCAACCAGCCCCGCTGTCCGCGCTAAAATGCAGCCTTACGGGGCTGCCCAGTTTCACGCTGACCTGGCTTTTGTCATAGCCGCCTGAGCTCAGGGCCCTGATATAGACGTCCTGAATTTCACCGCCATTTCCGCCCGTATCGGTATTTCCGTTATTGTTAGGCCCCCCGTTATCCCCCTTCACATAGTTCCATGCCGCAAACTGCAGGCCGAATATTGCCATTGCAGCAACAGCAAGTATAATCATTTTCCTCTGGTTTTTGATCTGTCCGTCCAATTGAAATCACCAACAAAGGCAGGCCGTATAGGGGCCAGCCTATATTTCATGCTGCTGAAACAATATATATTATATGATGAAACAATCATTTTTAGTGCAGGGCAGTGAAACAATTGTTTCATTTTACTGAAACAAAGGGGGCGTTAGAATGGATAACCGGAAGAAAATCGTGCTCGGGGTTGTAATTGTATCAATATTCATTTTCCTCACTACGGTGCTTGTGTTTGTATATGCGCTCTATTCCGGTGGCCAGGATGTTCCGGCCTTTTTCAGGCCATTTGTCGAATATCATATCCATTTTATGGTGCTTATGGGCTTTTTTGGGGTGGTTTCGGGCACCATTGTCTATAATGTACTGGAAAGTTCGATCGAAAAGGAAAAGCGCGTCGTCATGGCAAATATGGACATCATCATGAAATTTCTCGGGGACGATGACCGCAGTGTCGTGCGGCTGCTTTTGGAAAAGGGCGGCATGACCACGCAGGGCGCCATTTCCGCGCTTCCGGGAATGACCCGCCTCAAGGCGCACCGGAGAGTGCGAAAGCTTGAGGGGCGTGGGATCATCCATGTGGAAAAGCACGGCAAGATCAACATGGTAAGGCTTGTCAATGAGCTCAGGGGCGCGGGAACTGAATAGCCGCGCTAAATTTTTGGGCATTAAATTTTTTTTCGGATAGGCAACCTCAAAACCATTATTAATGTCGGCAAGGAGTATCATATATTACAGGCCTTTTGGGTTTTTTGGATTCCCGCAAGGTGCCTGTTATGCTTGAGGATAAGCTGTCTTTTGCGGATATTTCAGGGCTCATTGAGCGGGGTATTCCCGCGCTTACTTTTAATGATGAGCTTTCGATGGCCCTTGCCATTATGCAAAAGCACGCGTGCTACAGCCTGCCTGTGGTTTCAGGCAAAGGCCATTACGAAGGGATGCTTGCGCTGCGTGAGATTGCCCCAAAAAAGCTCCAGCCATCCGCACATGTCGCGTCGGTTTTTACCCGCGCGCCGGCGCTTTCGGAGAGCGACCTGCTCATCAAGGCCATAGGCCTTATGTGGAAAAACAGGATGCCCGAGATTGCCGTCCTTAATGGCAGCAGCCTTGCAGGGGTGCTCAGTTTTAGGAAAATCATGCGCTGGGCTGTTGCGCAGCCCGAAACTGCAAAAATCAGGCTCTCTGAAATAAAGATCCGTGCGTTCCCGCTTATCGGGCCGCATACGCAGGCCGACAAGGCAAAGGCCATCATGCGCGATAACGATGTGGGCAGGGCCCTTGTTTTGGATGGGGAGTGGAAAGAGATAATTGACCCTGCAGAATTTGCAAAAAAGCTGTCAGGTTATTTCAAGCGCAAGAGCACTCTTGGGGAAAAGCGCGGCGAGAAACTAAAGTGGCTCGGCTTTGATTCTGAGGAAGTTTCACAAGTTCCTTTTGCAAGGGCCCATGAAAACAGCTCGCTTGCGGATTTGATCGCGATCATGGATGCGGAAAATGTAAACTGCGTGCTTGCCGGCTCCTCGATTGTGACCTATCGGGACATTTTGCGCCATCTTGATGGTCTCATGGAAAGGCCTGAACCGTCTGACATTGTGGCTGTTGTAGGCGCGCGCGAACTTCCCAAAGAAACGGTGAAGGGGATGAAGGCCCACCTTAACCACTTTTTGGGACTTTATGCGCGCAAATACCTGCTAAGCTCCATCTCGCAGGCAAAAGTGACGATCAAGGAAACGCGCAGGCAGGGGGCAAGGAAACTTTATGAGATGAGCTTTAGGATATACACGACGTTCGGCACATTTTACTGCCACCGCAGCGGGTGGAACGCATTTTCAGTCTTTAACGATCTTGTTGATGCCATGAAAGGGGAAATATTTTCCGCAAGGCGGGCAACCAGGGACTATGGTGCGTGATGTTTCTTGCAATTAAAAAATTGCGGGCAGAAGATTTTTGCCGCTATAAACGAATTGGAATTTCGGGGCAACATGATTTTCAGNNAGCCTTCTCTTTCGAGTCAATTTCAAAAAGTGCCTTCCTTCGCGCTGAAAGCTTTTCTTTTGTCGATGCCGGCTGGCCGGCGCCGCCGATGCACCCTCCCGGGCACGACATTATCTCTATAACGTCATAATTGTAGAATTTTTCCCTGTTTGTGAGCAGGTCGCGAAGGTTTGTCAGGCCGTCAACAATTGCAATCCTGATCGGCTTTCCTGCAATCGCAACTTTAGCCTCGCGAAAGCCCTCCTCCCCGCGCACTTCTTTAAATTCGGTGCGTGCGCCCTTTCCCTCAAGCTTCCATGATACAAAGCGCAAGAGCGCCTCCGTTACCCCGCCTGTCGTTCCAAACAGCTGGCCTGCCCCCGAGCCCTTTCCCAGTATCTGGTCAAATTCCTGCCCCCTGGCGCTTTTTAAATCGATCCCGCGCAATTTCAAAAGCTGCGCGGCCTCGCGTGTCGTGAGCACCGCATCGGTGTGTGGCACGCCGTTGAATTCCATTTCAGGCCGCTTTGCCTCAAGCTTTTTTACAACGCAGGGCATGATGGAAACGCAGTAGATGTTTTTGCGCTGCAGCCTCATCCTCCTTGCATAATGGGTCTTTATCAGCGCGCCCATGGATTGCTGCGGGGATTTTACCGAGCAGAAATGGGGCAGGTAATTGGGGTAGCTGTTTTCTATGAAGAGCACTGATGCGCTGCAGCATGAAGTCAGGAGCGGCAATTGCTCGCGGTCCGCCAGCCTTCCGAGCAGCTCTGTCCCTTCCTCAACTGTCACGATGTCTGCCGCACTCGAAGTGTCAAGGACTTTTCTAAAACCCGCATTTTTAAGGGCGCCGATGAGCTTTTTTGTGACAATAGCCCCCGGCGCAAAACCGAATTCCTCGCCGATTGAAACGCGCACGCTTGGCGCTATCTGGCATACGGCATATTTCTTGCGGTCATCAAGCGCTGCGTTAACGTCATCAACTATGCCCACAGTTTCACCAACAAATTGTCCAGTGCAGTATTTTCCTGATTAGTAATATTTATAACTATGTTAAGGCATTATTTTTTGTTATGGCGAAAAATGAATTCCAATATGCAAATGACTTTTGCGAAAAATTCCCTTTTCTAAATTTGCCGCAAAGTTCTATTGTTGTAGCCCTCTCTGTTGCCGCCTTGGTGATGCCGGTATTTTTCCACTCGCAATCTTTCCCCAACCAGCTCATAGTTGGCACGGTCGTGAACACGCTCCTTGCGCTTTGCGCCCTGTTCCTGACTTTCAGGAATTCACTTCCGGTAATCTTAATCCCGTCAATTGCCGCACTGATTTCAGGGTATGTGTTCGGCTCTTTTACAATATTCCTCGCATTTTTAATCCCCTTCATCTGGGCGGGAAATGCGCTTTATGTTTATGCAATAAAGCGCCTTGCGGTTGCAGGGAAAACCAATTATGGCATTTCGGTGATCGCCGCATCATTCCTCAAGGCAGCACTGATTGGCGGGGCCACGCTTGTGCTCGTGTCAATTGGCGTAGTGCCTGCAGCGCTTCTGGTGCCCATGGGCGTTGTGCAGTTTGCAACAGCAGTCGTGGGAGGGCTTGTTGCGGGCGCTGCGCTGTTTGTGAAGTGACTCTTGGGCATTCCCCGAATTTCAAAATCGCCTGCTATTTAATTTGTTGGATTTGAAAGACGGTTATTGATTGCAAATATGTGAGGCAACGTGTTTATTCTTTGTTTCAATTGAAAGTTGAAAGATTGAAGTTTATATGCGAATAAAAGTATAGAGTTATCTACGCACCCCGTAAAAATGGCAAGCGGCTAGAATTTAAATAACCACAGCAATATCTTTGTGATATGGAAAATTTTGAAGATAAACCTACAACAGGCGATATTTTTGTCGCAATAATAGTAGTGACAATATCAGTTGGTTATGCTATATATTGGTTCAATAGTAATCAGTGGAGGGTTTTGAACTTATCCTGGCTTGTGACGTTATTTACTTTTGCTGCCGCACTTATTTTAGGAATTTTTATTTATGGTTTTGGAGTATTTTCTCTTTTCAATAATTTAAAAGCTGACCAGCGTGGAATAACATTCAAACCAACAGGCATATTTTTTAGAATAGCGAAAGAACAAATTTTTATTCCTTGGAATGAAATAATAAAAGTTGAAATTTCACTTACAAAACGTGATTTTGGGGTCAATTCGTTAGACTTATTTACACTGACAAAAATTAAAACAAAGGAAAAAGAATATTTTGTTCCACTTAAACAAAGAAAAAAGTTCTATGAATACGTCAAATCGTTAAATCAAGAAAAAAGAGTTTATTACATGCCAATAGAATAGCAAGCCCACAACTTTCAAATCGATTCCTACCTTTCAAATGATACAATTTTATTCTTTGTTTCAATTGAAAGTCAAAAGACTAATGTTTTATTTGGTTGAACGCTTCTTCTTTGTATACTTGGTCCAAATGACCTTGCCTGATGCAAGCAAAAAGACTACGCCGATTCCCCATACAAGCCATTGCAAGGGTTGAGGCAACGACTTGTTAACTGCTTCGATTAAAGCATACCCAATCACAATCAATATTGTAACAAAAAACTGCTGTGTTGCACAATTATTTCTTTTTGATAATTACGTAGGCTGTGTGGCCTAGGTATTCTTTTGTGCAGTCTACTTTTGCACCTGTTCCGTATGGGGTAACTTTTTTCTCATAGAATCCTATGATATCGTCTTTGAGTTCGATTTTTCCTTTGTTGATTATTACGCGTCTCATGAAAAACCACCTTTAGTATAATATGTATTAATACATATTATAAATATATCGGTTATTTTTTGCTTTCAGGAGGTTTTTTGTGACTGATGTTGAAAAGAAAAAGCGCAGGCGTTGGGGTAAAAAGTTCAAGGATAAGAGGGATTGGCCGCTAACCAATGGGCGGCTCGTGAAGCGTGGCGAGTTTTTGCTTGACTTGCGTTTCGTGAAACGTTGGGATAAAGAGCTTGCTGAGATGAACAAGGGTAAAGTTGGGCAGCCATTCGAGTTTCCGAATTCTCTCATAAATTTTCAAGCTGTTTTGCACGCGAAAAACATTCGTTACAGGGAAATCAAGGGAATCACGATAAAGCTCGTGGAGATTGCGGGGTTGCCCGCATACAATGATTACTGCACAATAAACCGCAGGGTGAACAAGCTTGCGGTGAAACTTGAACCGCCGCAAGGCGATAACCTCGTGCTGTTCAACGATGGAAGCGGCTTCCAAGCTATAGCTGGCGGGGAATACATGCGGGAAAAATACGGAAAGAAAAATCGGGTGTGGGTGCAAATCATAATTCTTGGGGATAAAGAGCACAAAGAGCCTGTGAGTTTTGAGGTGAACATTGTTCATGAATCGGAAGCAGATTCAACCAAAAGGCAACTCGAAAAATTGCTCAGCGAGGATATCAAAATCAGTGCTGTTGGCGGTGATGGCAGCATGGATGAAATGGATTTATGGAACTGTTTGCAACAGCACGGGATACGGCCTATCATCAAGCCTGATAAGAATGCGCGTGATGATTCTGATAACGAGCTTCGGAATAAAGTGGTGAAAGAGCGGAACAAAAAAGGTTACAAAAAATGGGCGAAGAAAAATAAGTACGGATTTCGTTGGGTGGCAACTGAAGGAATTTTTAGCGCGATAAAAAGGATTTTTGGCGAGCAATTAGCGGCAACAAGTGAAATCGGGTTGATTCAGGAAGCAAAAATCAAGATATGGGCATACCAAAAAATCAAAAGATACGGAGAAACATAACTTTTCCGCCAAATCTTCCAAAACCCGAAAAAAATCCAAAAAATCGGTAAAAACTCAAAGAATCATGCAACACAGCAAGAAAAAGCACTACCAACTCAAATCACGGTCTACAAACATACCCAAACCTCATAAAGGATTTGCGGGTTGTGGAACTGAACCAGATTTGGGTATCAGATATCACGTATGTGATACTCGCAAACGGCAAGCACACATATCTCGCAACCGTAATGGACAGGTTCTCGCGCA
>DUGC01000050.1 GCA_013331625.1 Candidatus Iainarchaeum sp.
TCTGTGACCGGTGGTTGTTTAAATGCCTGGTGCAAAAATAGTGGATGGGGAAAGGCGGTCGGATTCTGAGCTAGCGACAGGGGTCATTGAAGTCACAGAGTCCTTAAGCCCATATCTCCCTAAAGGCAAGGACGTCCTTGATGTGGGGTGCGGTTATGGCTATTTTACAGGTATTTTACTTGGGAGGGCTAACAGGGTTGTGGGCATAGACATTTCCCAAAAAGCAATAACCCATTGCATCCAAAAGTTTGGCAGTAAAGCAAAGTTCATGCATTGTGGCATCCTGCAATTCAAAACCAGCCGCAAATTTGACTATGTACTGCTTGTGAATGTCCTTGACCAGATAGAGGATGATATTTTAGTACTCAGGAAAATCAATTCCTTGCTCGGAAAGGATGGAAGGCTGCTGATAAGCACGCCTGTTTCAGATGTCCGCTATATCAGGGCATCAAAGCACCGCTACAGCGCAGATGAAATGGAAAAAAAGATTGCGCAGGCAGGTTTTGCCGTTGAAGAGCATGCTTACCGTGGCGGAATCCTGGCCTTTTGCGCAAAGTTCCTTTCAGAGAAAATCGGTTTTCCCAAATGGCTGCTGACTGCTCTTCGGAGCATGCCTTTTTACCGCCAACTCATCAGGGCCGACGCTATGGCAGCGGTCAAGAAAGACACACTCATTTTGGTTTGCAAAAAAAGCGGATAAATGTCTATTTATTTATGGCCCAAATGGCCGAAATGACAAGGCCAATTGAATAATTGATTGCAAGAGTGAGGATTTGTGTGGCAATTGCAGCTTCCGCACTGATGCCTTGCAGGCTTGCAAGATAGACAAAAGTGATTTCAACCACCCCCAAGCCAGAGAGCGTTATAGGCAACAATGCCACTATTGCAGTTACCGCAATTATAAAGCCCATAAATAACGGGTCAATGCTGCTGTTTATTGCCAAAAAAAGGAGGCTCCCTGTAATGGACATCAGGCAAAGCCTTGCTATTGACAGGATTGCGTTAATCGCGAGCAGCTCCCTTTTTTTGGAAAAGAACTCCAGAATTTCCCCGCGGAATGCCGTGATATTTTCATTGTATTTTGCCACAATGTCCCTTGCCGGCTTTATTGCCTTCACGATCGCAAGCTCTGAGGGGTTGATCACCTTTAAAGCCAGAAGGAATATCCCGACACCTGCAACAAAGATGGCTGAGAGTGAGAGCAGCGGCAAATTTGATGTGCCGAAAAAAAGCAGTGTGCCGGCAACAGTAACTGTTGCAAGGGCCAAGAAAGTGATGATCTTATCAGTGAGTATCGCCGCAAGGGACCTGCTGTATGGCATGCCTTCTTTTTTGAGGTAATAAGACATCGAAAATTCCCCTATTTTGCCCACTGAAACAAGGCCAGCAGCCCACCCAAAACAATAGTACCTTAGCAGTTTGCCAAAACCCAATTTTTTTGGCCCGTTGACAAGCAAGCCGACTTTGAATGCGCTGAGTGCGATCTGAACCACAACAAGCAAGAGTGCAATTGTCACTAATTCGATTTTCGAATGAAGAAGAAGTTCCACTGTTTGCTGCAGGTCAAGAAAATAAATTAAAATGGCTATAACTATGCTGCTTATTGCCGCCTTCAGTGCAAAGCCCGCATCGATCCTGATTTTCATGAAATAACTTTAGACGGTTTAAATTAATAATGAGTTGCAGGAACATGCTTTCATGGCCCCCAAAATTACTATGGTAGGCACCCTTCCGCCGATAAAAGGCGTGAGCGACTACTGTATAGAGCAGGCAAAAGAGTTGGGGAAATCGCTCGAAGTGTTATTCATAAATTTCAAAAGCATCTACCCCGAATTCCTCTACAAAGGCGGCGGCACGAAGGAGAATGATAAGGTATTCCGTTTCCCGCAAACAAAGGGCGTACGCGTGGAAAATACCCTTGCATGGTACAACCCTTTCAGCTGGGCATATGCCGGTTTTAGGGCTCAAGGGCAAATTCTTCATTTTCACTGGTGGACATTTTACCTCTTCCCAGTGCTCTTCACAACTGTTGCGATAGCAAAACTGTGCGGAAAAAAAATTGTGTGCACTGTTCACAATGTGATAGGGCATGAGTCAGGAATCATTGACAGGCTGCTCACGGGTACAATGTTCCTGCTTCCCGACATATTTATCGTGCATACTAAAAATAACCGCAAGCAGCTGGTCGAATTCTTCAAAGCGGGTGAAAAAAAAGTTGAGGTGATTCCGCACGGCATCTACAGTTTTTACCGCGACAGCAATGTGCCCGTGCAGGAAGCGAGGAAAAAGCTCGGGATTTCGCAGGGGGCAAGGACCATCTTGTTTTTTGGCAACATCCGCAAATACAAGGGCCTTGAAGACCTCATTGAAGCTTTCAAATCAGCGCGGCTAAAAGTCCCCGGCCTGCATCTTGTGATAGCAGGAAAGCCATGGGATCGTGAAATTGGGGATTATGTGAAAGGGAGCCTGCAGGGAATTGAGCAGAAAACGCTCTCGCTTGGCTACATCCCTTCATCTGAAATCAAGAACTATTTTTCAGCTGCAGACCTCGTCGTTTTGCCTTACCGCGAATTTGCAGCGCAAAGCGGCCCGNNTCGCCCTTGCATTCGGCAAGCCGCTGCTTGTTTCCAGCGTGGGTGGCCTGCCGGAGCTTGTAGCATCGCACGATGCGGCATTTAAGGCAGGGGATGCAGGGCAACTCTCATCAAGGATTGAAGGCATTTTTTCAAAAAAAGGCGTTCTTAAAGGCCTTGCGGCGGATTCGAAGGCACTAGCAAAAAAGTACTCCTGGGAGAGTATCTGCAGGGCAACGATTGGGATTTATAATAAATTGGCTCCTTAAAAATCCAGTATGCTAACCTTTCGGAGCAGAGCCCCTGTGCGCATCAGCTTTGCGGGAGGCGGAACAGATGTATCCCCATATCCGCAGGAGCGAAGCGGGTGCGTGCTGAGCGCCACCATAAGCAAGTATTCCTTCACATCCCTCAAGCTTCTTGATTCACGCATGGTAAAGATAAGTTCGCATGGCACACAGAGAGCGGTTGTGCTCTCATGTGTTGAGGAAGCAGTCCTTGACGGCGAATTCGACCTTGCAAAAACGGTTCTCATGGAGTTTTCCCCCCAGCGGGGCATCGACCTTTTTTTCCGCAACGATGTGCCCCCAAGGAGCGGCCTTGGGTCATCAGCCGCAGGGTTTGTCTCACTTATCGGAGCTTTTGATGCGGCATTTGGCCACCGCCTGACAAAGCACGAGATTGCCGAGCTCGCATTCAAGATTGAAAGGGAGCGCCTTAAAGTGCGGGGCGGAAAGCAGGACCAATTCGCCTCAGCTTATGGCGGAATTAATTTCATGGAATTTAATGCAAACGGGGTGGAGGTAAAATCCCTTTGCATCGGCAGGGGGACGCTTAACGAACTTGAAAAAAATCTTGTGCTGGTATTTACAAAGGAGAGGGAAAAGCACGGCACTGACATAATTGAAGACCAGACCGACTCATTCAGGAGCGGCAGCAGCACTGTTGGGGGAGCACTTGATGCCGCAAAGCAGACTGCAATTGAGATGAAGGGATGCCTTTTGAAAGGAGACCTTGAAAGGTTCGGGCAGCTTTTGCATAAGGGCTGGGAAGAAAAGAAGAAATACAGCACGCACATAACAACCCCTTTTATAGACGGGCTTTATGACGCTGCAAGGAAAGAGGGGGCTATTGGCGGAAAGATTACAGGTGCAGGTGGTGGGGGATATATGATATTTTACTGTGAGCCGGACAGGGAGATTGCGGTAAGGGAGAGGCTAACGCAGCTTGGCGCAATTCCGGTCCCGTTCTCGTTTGAATTCAATGGGCTTGAGAGCTGGAAGGTGGAATGAATGGCAGATGCAGGCAGAATAATTCTGGAAAACATTAAGGCCCACTCAGAATGCTTTGAGGGCCTTTGCAAGGACAGGGGGATTACGGAATCGGCAGAGGGTGCGTGCAGGAAAATTGCCCAATGCCTGCGCGATGGCGGCAAGCTGCTTATATGCGGCAATGGGGGGAGTGCAGCCGACTCTAACCACCTTGCAGCAGAGTTCATAAACCGCTATGCAAAAGAGCGCAGGCCGCTTGGCGCAATATCGCTTGCAGCAAATGCATCAAATATCACATCAATCGCAAATGACTACTCTTTTGAGGAAGTGTTCTCAAAGCAGGTCAGCGCGCTTGCGGGAAAGGGGGACATACTCATTGCAATTAGCACATCCGGAAAATCCCCAAACATCCTTGCAGCGATAAATGCTGCCAAAGCAAAGGGCGTGTTCTCGATCCTTTTCACGGGGAATGTGAAAACCCCTGCATCATTTGCCGCCGACCTTGCCATTGCAGTTCCCTCATCGAGCACCCCCCGCATACAGGAGATGCACCTTCTGCTCTACCATATGATATGTGACTGTGTGGAAAGGGAGCTTTTTGAAAAATAAGGCAGTTTTTTTAGACCGCGATGGCGTCATAATAGAGCACAGGCACCATCTTTGCAATGAGCGTGAAGTGGAATTCATAAAGGGCTCGGCGGATGCTATAGCGCGGCTCAACAAAGATTTCAAGGTGATAGTGGTTTCCAACCAATCTGTCGTCGCTCGCGGGATTGCAACAAGGGCAGAGGTGCGGCAAATCAACGCATTCATAAAAAAAAGCCTTGCAGAATCCGGAGCCAGAATTGACGCGATTTATTTTTGTCCACACCACCCGGAGCATAGCGGCAAGTGCCCGTGCAGGAAGCCCGATATCGGGATGCTTTTAGAGGCAAAGAAGAGGTACAAAATTGATTTTACAAAAAGCTATTTTGTCGGCGATTCCACAACAGACATAAAAACTGGTGAAAATGCGGGCTGCACAACTATCCTTGTAAAAACCGGCTATGGGGGGCACGATGGCATCATTAAGGTGAAACCCTCCATGGTTGCGCGGGATCTGGCGCATGCCGCCCAAAAAATCTGTGGTAAAAGGGCTTAACAAACCTCTTTTTGCGTACCAAATCTTTTATAAGCCCCAAAACAGGCTATTAATAGCTAAGTGTAGCTGTGGCATGGTAATAGCATGGACTTTTTTTCTGAACGTAACTTTGTCGTGGCGGCAGCACTTTCATATGTGCTGGTATTTATTGCATTCTTCCCTTCTTATTTTGCCTCAATTGATGAGCACTCAATACTCAAAAATGCACTGTTGCTGCGTGAAGGGAACTTTGCACTAGCGGAAAGCAACCCCGAACTTGCATGCAGGGCGAGCAATTACACTTCAAATGGTTATGTAGCGGGGCAGTTTGCGGGGAAATCTTTTTTCCTTCTGCCATTCACTTTTCTTGGCCTTGAAGGTGTAATGATCTCAGGTCTTGTGGTTCACCTCCTCAATGCATTTCTTTTGTACCTGATTTTCAAAAGGCTCTCAATTGATGCCCGCTTCACCATCCTATATATATTCTTCCCTGCAATGATATGGGAATCGCGCACCCTGTTCAGTGAGCTTTTGGTGCTCACATTCTTCCTTGGGGCATTTTACTTCTACTTGAAAAAAGCAAATTTTTCCTCTGTGATTTCCGGCGCGCTCTTTGGCCTTGCCGCATTCGTGAGATATGATGCCGCAGCGGGCTTCATGGCGTTTGCAGCCCCTCTGATAATTTTTGATCGCAGGAAACTTATGGGAATGCTCGCAGGGTTCGTCCCAGCCATTGCACTTATAGCGCTGTTCAATTCTGCCGTATATGGCGGGGCACTGCAGACTGGCTATGGTTCAGGAACCTCGATTGCTGCATCAGTCTTTTCTGCATTCGGCCTGCCCACATTTTTGCTCTCAGTCCTCCTCCTTGCCCTTGTCTATCCGCTAATGCTGCCATCGATTTTTGCGCCAAAATGGAGGCCTTATCTTGCCGCATTCGCTCTCCTTGCACTTGGCTATCTTGCCCTCAATTCCCGCTTCACAAGCTTTCTTGCGTTTGACAGTTCTTTTGCGACAATTGTGACCGCGCGCATGCGATATCTCATCCCCCTTGCAGGGATGCTGCTAATCCCCTATGCGCTTTTCCTTGCGGGGGCGCTTGAGAGGGCCAAAAATACATTTAATGCCTTCAACTTTAATAAATTGAAATTTAATTCCAATTGGGTATATGCTGCAGCGCTCATACTTTTCATTGTCGCAGGCGCATATGCCTCCTCAGCCCACGCAGGCTTCATCAATTCACGGTTGCAGACTTATATGCAGATCCGCGGGAATGTCCCTCAAGGCGCCCTCATGGTCGGGAGCTCGGATGACTGCATCTATTCGCTTTCACAAAACCTTGAGCGCTTGCCATACTTAAATGTGATGCCCCGGCAGGAACTTACAACTAAGGGCCCGCCGCTCAAATTGGAGGAGCGCATTGGCAGCAGCACATATTTCATTGAACTCCGCTACTCACGCCATGCAGGCAACGATTCGCAAAGGCAGGCAACGATTGATGCCGAGAGAGCGGCCATGTCAGATTTTTTAGCCGCGAATTTGGACAGGCTGCAGTTGGTCTTTGACACGAACAGCCCCAATCCGCTCAAGATCTACAGATGGGAAGGCGGATGATATGCTGATAAGGGCAAGTGTGGTCATCGTGAGCCGTGGCAAACCGGAACTTCTGTCGCGTGCAATAGATTCCGTCATCAATCAGGATTTTCCGGCAAAGGATTTTGAAATAATACTTGTCGACGACGGCTCACAAAAAGATGACCTTGCAGCGCTTGTAAAAAAGAAGGCAAAGACGTTTCCGGCTATTTCCTGCGTCCGACAAGGGCCTTTGGGCCTTTCCGCGGGGCGAAACACCGGTGCAAAAAACGCGAGGGGCGAAATCATAGTGTTCACTGACAACGACTGCATCGCCGACCCTCAATGGCTCAAAAACATGGTCTCAAAATTTACTGATGGCAATGTTGCGGGGGTTGAGGGTAAAATAATCCCTGCAGCCCCTGGTGAAAATATTTCCCCCAGAAAATTATTCACTAACGCGCCGGAAAACCTTTCAGGCGGGAAATTCACCGGCGCAAATACCGCGTACAGGAAAGAAATTATTCTCAAAGCGGGGGGTTATGATGAGGTGATGAATTTCTGGCGCGAGGACAGCGAGTTCGCATTCCGCGCAATGGAATTCGGCAAAATAGCGTTTGCAAAAGGTGCGATCATTTTTCACCCCCCGCGCCCTGAAAAAAAGCTTAATGCACTCCGTTACCTATCATTTTTACGTAACGAATTCATCTGCTTCCTGCGCCACCCTGTAAACTATAAAAAGTACATCGGGTTCGTGCATTTTGCGCGTGATTTTGGATATTCCTTTTTTGTCCTGCTTGCATTTTACTATGTGCTGTTCCTGCCTGTCCCCTATCCGCTCCAGCTACAAATTATCCTGAAGTCATTCCTTTTATCCATCGTGCCCCCCATCCTTTACTCCTGCATTTTTTCAGTTGCCGTATTCGGCAAAAAAATTTCCTTCGACTTTCACTCTCTTTCCGACTGGATCGACGGGGTTTCCTACAGCTATCTGGGTTTTGCAAAATATGTTTTATATCTTCCGTTTGCATTGATCGGCTTTATTCTTGCCATTCCGCTCATTAATTCATGGCCAAAAGGTGAGCCGGGATGAAGCTTTTCTTGTCCCATGCGGGGGTTTCAGAAGTGAACGGCGGGGTTGAAGTGTATGGCTCTCACCTTGCAAATGTTTTTCCTGACCTGCAGGTTGTTGATTACCACTCGCTCGCAAGCGAACTCGGGGACACCATCTTTCCCCTTCTCCGTGAGCCGGAGCGCGCTCGGCTNNCCCATAACCTTCAACATCCACGCCAGTTCAATGTCTGCCATGGCTCTTACAGCGCATTTGCAAAAAATGCCCTCAGCCCTATTAGCCCTGATTACTACCGCCTGCGCTTCATCTATTCGCACTTTGAAAAAAAAGCGGCAAGGAACGCAAAGGCCGTAATTTCAAACTCCCTGCAGACGCAGGAAAACGTGAGAACGCTTTTCGGGCTCGGCTCACAGGTAATCTATCCCCCCGTTGATCTTGATTTATTTGCGCCAACCCAAAAGGAGAAGGCAAAACGGGCAGTTGGCTGGGCCGGCATAAACGCCCTGTTTGTAGGAAGGCCAGAGAGGGCAAAAGGTTTTGATTTTGTGGAGTTCCTTGCAAAAAGCAACCCTTCCGTTAATTTCAGGTGCATACTCTCAAGGCCATATGCCACAAACCTTGCAAACCTTGAGGTTATCGGGGCGATAGCTCATTCCAGCCTTCCCATTTACTACTCTGCTGCCGACCTTATAGTGTTCCCTTCGCGCTTTGAGGGATTTGGGCTTGTCGTGCCTGAAGCACTTGCATGCGGCGGAAAAGTCCTGTGCCTCAATACCGGCATCGCCTCTGAGCTTGAGGATAACGCCAATCTCTACATTGCCAAGCCAACTGAACGTGAAGTTGCAGCCAGCTTTGGAGATGCCATGGCTGCTAGGGCTGAAAAATTACCGTCAAAGGCGCTTTGCAATTTTTCTGTGCAGGAATTTTCAAAGAGGTGGAATGCAGTCCTTGAAAGCTGATAGTTTTGCACCAAATGCAATTTAAATACAGGCGGGTGTCAATTGGATGATGGCAGGCAAAAAAATCACTATTGAGGACGCTTCATCAGGGGGCGGGGCGCAGGTCATTGGGGGCCTAAAGTCCCTTGCTGAAAAATGCCTTGATAATTACACTCTGGAAGCGCAAAAAATTGAAGAGCGGCAGGCGCGCAGGGACTTCACACTCCTTTTTGCGCTGCAGGGCAAAGAGAAAGTGGGATTCATCGCAGGCTATGGGGACAGCGGCAGGATGCACATATGGCTCTTCGGGGTGCTTGGGGCCCTTCGGGGCGCAGGGATAGGCAGGATGCTGCTGGAAAAGTTCCACTCCGTTTCAGCCGCCAAGGGTTATAAAATTGTTAACACTATTACTTTTAACAAATACCCGCGAAAAATAATCCTGTCTGTCAGGAACGGGTACAGGATTGTAGATGTAAAGTATGCCCCCGAAAAGGGGGATTCAATGATCGTTTTGGAAAAGGAACTGGGGTGAGACTTGTGGAAAAAATCGGTGTTGGCCTTATAGGTTGCGGACAAATTTCACCGCGCCACTTTGATGCAATAAGGCAGATCCCTGAATTTGAATTAATGGCTGTTTCAGACATTGATGCTGGCGCGGCAAAAAAAGCCGGCACTGAGCAGGGTGTCCCTTTTTATACAAACAACAATGAACTGCTCTCGCGAAGTGACATCACGCTTGTCAGCATTTGCACCCCCATTTCTACACATACAAACCTTGCAATCGATGCCCTCAATGCAGGCAAGGATGTGCTCACGGAAAAACCTGTGGGGATTACCCTTGAATCCATTGACAGGCTCAGCGCAGTCGCGCTCAAAAGCGGCCGCAAGGTTTTTGTTGTCCACCAGGTGCGCTACAACCCGAGTGTTTATGCCCTCAAGAATGCTATCGATAGCGGCATGCTTGGCAAAGTGCTCGCTTGCAACCTTGTTGTCAGGTGGTTTCGCCCGGCGAAATACTTTGAGGACAAATGGTACGGGATTAAGGAAATTGCCGGCGGAACAATGCTTAACCAGGGCATACACTACATTGACATTATGCAATGGCTCATTGGCGAGGCAAAAGAGGTTATGGGGTTTACAGGCCATTTGCGCTACCCAAAAGTTGAAGTTGAGGACTATGCTGCAGGGACAATCTTTTTCAAAAACGGATGTGTCGGCCAGATGGAAATCAACATCCTCACTTATGACAAGAATTTCGAGTGTTCCTTTACCGTAATGGGGGAAAAAGGCACGATAAAACTTGGCGGGAAAGCCCTGCAGACTATTGACTATTGGTGCGTGCAGGGGCATGAAAAACTAACAATGCCGCTCGGGCTTGCGCCCAATATTTATGCAAAGGGCCTCTATGAGGGGTCAGTGCCAAACCATGTGGACGTATACAAGGACATACTGCGCGAATACCAAAACAACGGGAAAATGGAAATGACAGCGCAGGAAGCAAGAAAATCAGTCGAGATAGCCCTTGGAATATATGCGTCAAGTGAAAAAGGCGGCCTGAAAATGAAGCTGGGGGCAAAGAGATGAAAGTGCCACGCGTTGACCTAAGGCCGCAGGAGCGCCCCCTCAAAAAGGCCATCCTGCGCTCAATTTCAAAAATAATCGATTCAGGAGAATTCATACTTGGCCATAACGTGAAAGCCCTTGAAAAGGAAATTGCAGCTTACATGGGTGTGCCGGATGCAATCGGCGTTGCAAGCGGCACCGATGCCCTCATGCTCTCGCTTTGCGCACTCGGAATAAAACAGGGGGATGAAGTCATTACAACACCATTTACAATGGCTGCAAACGTCGAGGCTATTTTGCATGTGGGTGCAAAGCCCGTCTTTGCCGATGTTGACAGGAAAACATTCAACCTGCTTCCCTTCGAAATTGAGAAGAGGATAACGCCGAAAACAAAGGCTATACTTCCTGTTCACCTTTTCGGGAACCCGTGCAGGATGGATGAGATAACCGGAATTTCCCGCGAGCACAATATCCCTGTTGTAGAGGATGTATGCCAGGCATTTGGCGCCAAGTACAAAGGCAGCAGGTGCGGCTCTTTTGGAGTGCTTTCAGCACTCAGCTTTTTTCCCACAAAAAACCTTGGCGGTTATGGCGATGGCGGAATGGTGCTTGTAAACGATGTGCAGTACTCCCAGAAGCTGCGCAGGCTGCGAACCCATGGCCAGCAGTCCAAATACATCTATGAATATTTGGGGTGGAACAGCAGGCTGGATGAGATGCAGGCTGCAGTTCTCTTGCCAAAGCTTTCGCGCATTGACCGGTGGAATGCTGCAAGGGCAAAGGCGGCAAAGTTATATGAAAAGGGCCTTGCAGGGTTAAGTGAAGTTGAAACACCGCTGGCTACCGATGGCGGCAACCATATTTACCACCTTTACACAATAAAGGCGCAAAGGCGAGCTGAGCTTGCAGCACACTTGGCGTTACAAGGAATTGAAACTGCAGTGAATTTCCCCCTTGCCCTGCACCTTCAGCTGGCCTATAATGATGGTACATGGAAAGAGGGTGATTTTCCCGACGCGGAATGGCTATGCAATATGTCCCTCTCCCTGCCGATGTTTGTGGGAATAAGTGAAAAGCAGGTCTTAGGCGTGTGCCGCTCAATCAGGGGCTTTTACCGCAAGTAGTGCCTGCCGCTTGCGGCATCCCTTTTCTGCTCCCTTTTATGGAATAGCACATGCAGCACCCCCACCGCGTTGTATAAAATCAGCCTTACTGCCGACAGGAGGGGGCCCCCTTTAATGGGGAAATTTGGAGGATAGCTGCCAAAATAGAACAATACCGGGAACGGCATCTTTCTCCAGTGCCTGCCAACCCCCACATCCGTGTCGCGAAATGACCTTTGGAAAAATCCCATGTGGAAGCATATAACCTCCTCTTTAAGGGCGTTTGAGGAGAATTCTGAAAAATCCTTTTCAGGGAAATCCCTTGGAGCCCCATATTCAAACGGGTAGTTGCCAAAAAACCTTATTGTTTTGCTGCGCCATAACTTGCCGCTGAGCCTGTCTCTTGCAACAAGGTGGCAATCATTGACAAAATCCCTTATTGTCACTTCCACCCGTGCAATACTTTTTGGCAGCCCCATAAGAACCGCAAGGGCCTTTTTTTGGCCCTTGATAAAAAATATCTCATCGCCATCCACTACAAAAAACCACTCGGTCTTTGTCATTTCCGCCATCTCGTTACGCAGGCCAACCAGCGCGGAAGGTGACACCGGCCCCTTGAGAAACAGCCTTATTTTTTTGCTTTTAATCCCCCCAACTATCTTCACCGTGTCATCTGTTGACCCTGTGTCAAAGACTATTATTTCCTTCGCGATCGGCAGCACTGCCTCTAGGGCAGTGCGAATGAAGCGCTCCTCATTCCTAACCATCATGTGCACTGTGACGCCATCTTTCATCTCTCCACCATGCCTTTGGCCTTTCGCATTTCCCGCAGCACGAGCGCGCAGCCCTTATCGCGCGAATTATCCCGCGCAACCTTTACTATTTCATTCCTTATCCATCCCTTGCCAACAAACCACTTGAATTTATCCATAAATGCAGGCCAGTTTGTCTCCATAAAACCCAGATTATTTGATTCTATGAAATGCCGCAGTTCTGTGTTTCCTGCAGATGCCTTGGCGGCAACCGGCAGCCCTGCTGCAATGTAATCAAATACTTTTGCCCCAAGCACCTGCATCTCAAAGTCAGGATATGCCACAAGCCCGCAGTCCGCTGCCGAAAGGTATTTGTAAAGCCTTGCGAACTCCACATTGAAAATGAATTGCGCCTCGCCCAAGACCCCCTGCTTTTCAAGCTCTGAGCGCATATTCGCAATGATCCGCTTTTGTGCCGCTGTCCCCTCAAAACTGAGGATAAAAACCGCCTTTGCATGGTTGTTTTTCACAATTGCAGGGAATGCCTCCCGTACAAAACCCGCAATGTCCTTGTCCCCGACCCCGCCCACATAAATGAAAGTGAAGCTGTCATTCAATCCGAGCTCATTTCGGGTTACATCCCTTGCCTTGGCGTCAAAATAAATTTTTTTTGTGTCACTTCCATTGGGGGCGAGGACAGCCCTATCCTTTGGAACGCTGAACTTTTTTGTATACTCCTCAAGGTAGGGCGTGTTGAGGAAAATAACCCGCTCACAATTGCGGAAAGTGAATGATTCCATCATCTCAAAGAGCCGGAATTTCAAAGACCCTGCAACATCAGGCTGCAGCTTCCTCATAACATCCGTGAACGGGTCTTTTGCGTCAAGGAAAAAAACAGCCCCGCATGCCTTTGCGGCAAGAAGCGCAAAAAAATTGTGCGTGAGCGGCGGCGAAGTGCCTATTATGGCATCAAACTTTCCTGCAATTATGCGGCGCATAAGGTCTGCTATGCCACTATACCGCAAAACATTTTCCGCTCCCTTTGCGCCGGCCCTTGCGGGCGCAAAAATGCTCACCTCCTCTCCCTGCTCCGTGAAATGGCGGCATAATCCGTTCACCCGCACGACACATGCCCCCTTTTCAGGGTCTGCATAAGGGGTAATTATGAGTATCTTCATTTCTTCACCCCCAAAATCCTGAGCGGGTCTGCCGCAAACCTTCGGAACAGCTCGGCATCCTGCCTATCCAGAAGGACGAACTCTGCGATGGGGTATCTTGCGCCCGTGATCTGTGCCATGTACCTGCGCTTTAGCGCAAGGTCAATTGCAGGGCTGATCAGGTGGTTTAATGCGATTCCCATAAGTCCAAGGTAACTTGCGAGCGCAGAACCGGCAAAAAGCGTCGAAACAAGGATAATCGCCGAAACTATTGTAAGCTGCTTTTGTGCTTTCAGGTTATAGAAGAATGGTTTCATCGGGATATTTGCAATGAAAATCAATAGGGTAAACATGAGGATGCGCAGCACGTTTGCATAAGGCACAACCTCCTCGCCAAGCACGGTCCTGATTATAGGCTCAGCAAACAAAACCACTCCTGCAACCACCGGTATGGAACTATACAGGATATACTTTGTTGCCCGGATTATCTGCCTGCGGGAGTCTTCAGGGCTTCCAAGCCTGCTCACCATCGGGTAAAATACCGTTTCAAGCGGTTCAAAGAGCCTTATTGCAGTCACCTGTATTTTTAGAAGCGCAGAATATATGCCGACTGCATTCACCCCGAGGAAATATCCCACAATCCAGGGGGGTATATTAGATTCAAGGTTGCGTGCCTGTGAGGAGATTATGCTCCATTTACCATGTTTTGTAAACATTACTGCAAGGCTTTTGCGCGTCTGGGGCCCAAACAGGCCGGCCTTTTTAAGCCGTGCAGGGATATGCCCCCAGAAAGCTGCAAGGGAAATTATGCTTCCTATAGCTGTTGCAAGCAGCATGCCCTCGACATTTGCAAGTGAATACGCTGCTATGGCAGTCAGTGCAAGCTTTGCAAGCGCCTCGGCAAAGAGGAACTTGGCATAGCTGGAAAAATCAGAAACCACCTGGAATGCGGTAAGCAAGATGTTCCTTGCAGCGCCTGCAATCACCAGCATTGCTATAAGCCTTATATAAATTTCAATATCTGGCCCAAAGTACGCAGCCACACTCCCTGAGCCAAAAAAAAGGCAGGCAACAAGGATAATTCCAAGTACAACCTGCAGCAATATATACCCGCCAAAGAGCGCGCCTGCATCATCACCCTTGCGCTCATTGATGTCTTTTGCAACATCTGCAACTACAAGCTTGCCAACACCCATGTCAAGGAAAAGTGTTGCGACTGCCAGCACGCTCAGTACAAGGGAATATACCCCAAAACCGTGTGTTCCAAGTGCATTGAGGGTAATGAGGAAAGTGATGAAATTTAGTGCAGAAGCTGCAATATTCCCCCCTGAAATCAGTGTTGCGTTCCCAAAGATCTCACGCATGCCCATACACTCACCCCCCATATAACTTTTCGAGTGCATCGATCCGTGCATTCCATGAAAATTCTTTTGAACGGATGGCTGCATTTTTTGCAAGCTCTGCCTTACGGATTCTTCCTGCACCCACCACTTGCATAATTGCAGTTGCTGCATTTTCCGGATTGCCAAAATCAGCAAGGATTCCATCCTTGCCATCTGAGATGATCTGCGCAAACCCTTCATTTTCCTGCACGATGCAAATGCAGCCGCTTGCCATTGCTTCCACCAATGAAATCCCGAACCCCTCATATTGTGAAGCCGAGACAAAAAACTCCGAGACCGAATAAAGCCCCCTGAGCTCATCTGCCGAAGGGTTTAGGGCAAAATCCACATGCCCTGCAATCCCAAGCTTCCCCGCTTTTTCCCTATATCCTTCAAGCAGCCCCTGCCAGTCTGTGCCTGCGATTATGAGCCTGTATTCGGCATCCTTTTTAAGCATTGCAAAAGCAGCAAGCAGCTTTTCAACCCTCTTATTTTGCGCAAACCTCCCTACAAAAAGGAATGTATCCCTCTGCTTTTTTCCAGCGTAAAATCTCGAAATATCGATGCCATTTTCAACAATTTCCAGCCTGCTGCACACTTTGGAAAATATTTTTGCATCATTCCTGCTCACTGCAATGACCCTGTCTGCAAACGGGAGAAGGATGCGCTGCACGGTATTGAAATAGAGCCACTTGAGCAGCCCCATGTCTTTTGTGTGGAATATGCCGCCATGCGTTGAAATAAAAACCTTCCTGCGGTGCAGCGGCTTTGTGAGCAGCAAAAAGTCAGAGAAAAAGCCTATCCCATGCACATGCACAATGTCGGCATTCCTGATTTTTAAGAGAACTGAAGGGGCAATTTTGTAATAATGCAGGTCAAGGAAAGGAATCCGCTCAACCGCTATGCCCTCAGCATCCCATGCGCTTGCCAGTGGGCCTTTTGAATATGCGCAGCGGTTGAGGCAAACAACATTCACTTTATGGCCGCGTGATTCTAAGCCGGCCGAAATGTCCTGCACAACCCTTTCAACCCCGCCCATGCACGGGAGGAAATGGTTTGCGACCTGAACAATTTTCATTTTTCCGCCGCCTCTTTAATCGCTCCCGCCACAAGCCCGAGGCTGAATGCAATAGTCCTAACAAGGACAAAAAATGGCGTGCACAAACCAGCGGCAAAATCCTTTCCTACAGTAATAAAAGTAAGCCTTAGGGTAGATGCTATGAATGCGGTGCAGAGCACAGCCAGTGGCAAAAACCCCAGTATAGGCACAAGCAGGGCGCAGGCAATGGCTCCATATGCAAGCGCGATCTGCACTTTGAGCACAAGCGGGGTGTAGGAATCCTGGCTCATCTTTGCGGGGTGCTTTTTATGTTTNNATTTTGTCCAAAAATATCTGCCCAGTTTGTCCGGATGGGTATGGTATACTATCGCGCGCGGGCTGAAAACAAGCTTTTTCCCCGTTTCCTCAAGCCTGTAGCTAAGCTCAGGGTCTTCCCCTGAGGCTTTCGGGAACGATTCATCAAACCCGTTCGCGTCAAAAAAATCCTTCCTGCGGTATGCTGCAGAATAGCTTCCGATCCAGTCAAGCCGCCCTTTATTGCTTTCCATAAGCTCATAGCGTTCCTCTATTTCAAGCTGGCAAAAGCGTGCCACAATGGAGCCCTGCAGTGTCCTGTATGCGCCCTGCACCCCCACAACCTGCGGGTCCTTGAATGGCGCAAGCATTTGTGAGAGCCAGTCCTTTTGGCAGATGCAGTCCGCATCGGTAAAGAGTAAAATGTTCGCCGATGCCCTGCGTGCGCCCGCGTTGCGCGCCTTTGCAGGGCCGCAGTTTTCCTGCCACAAAACAATCGCGCCGCACTGCTCTGCCGCTTTTGCGGTCGAGTCAGTTGATCCGTCATCCACGACAATAATTTCATACTTGCCCGTAAAATCCTGTGACGAAAGCGCCCTTATGCACTCACTTATCGTGCCCTTGCTGTTATATGCAGGAATGATTATGCTTGCATCCATGCCGGAATTCACTGCATTTTTTTTGAGTGGTGCTTTTTGCACAGCTGCTCTTGCCTTGGCCAAATTCACACCTTCACCGCTTTGATAATCATCTCTTCCTGCAAAGAGCGCGGGAGGAAATGGTGCGCCAGCTTTCTTGCGACAAATGTCCACTTGTTCCTGCTGCCGTATGCGTTTTCCTCTGTATATGGCTGGCAGAAATATTTTTCAACCCTAAAGCCATTCCTTTCAAGCAGCCCCTCAAGCCCCTTATAATTGAAAAGGCTGATATGAATCGGGGTTTCATAATTGTGGAAAATCCGGTTAACCAGGCTGTCTTTGTTGGGTGTCGTGAGTATGAGAACGCCGCCCTTCAGCAGCACACGCCACGCCTCCTTTGCAAACAATCCTGGCTTTTCAACATGCTCTATGAGCTCGCCTGCAAAAACGGACCGGAACACCGAATCGGGAAAAGGGATTTTTTCCGCGCCCGCGCGCCTGTAGTGTTCCGTGTCTTTTTCCGTTTCAATATCCACGCCGTAAACGTTTTGCGCCCCGAACTTTTCGATGAACTTTTGGTGAATGCCGCCAACGCTATAACCCACATCCAAAAGCCTGCCTTGCAGGTTTTGCAGGCAAAATTCCACCCTGTCCAATCCTACCACCAAAACACACGGAAAAGCATTTGGCTAATTTTCAACAATGCCCCTGCATGCCAATCGCACGCTTTAGGCCTCTTGCCCCTCAACCTGCTTTTGCGCCGCCGACCTTTTCAAAAAATTGATATCCAAAAGGTATTTTGTAAACGTCTTGGCACCCATCAAAAGCCTGGGGGCCTCGCGTGGCTGCGTGAACATGAGCTTTATCCTGCTTGCAATGTATTCCGGCCTCATGTAAAATTCCTTCCTTGCCCAGTCGCATGCCTCGACAAGCTCCTTTCCGCTCAGTTTATCCGTATTGAGGATTGTGTTGTGCGTCCCTTCGGCAGTGAGCCACTCGTCCCATTTCGTGGTGGTCAAAAAGCCGTTCGATTCCGCCCACTTATAAGCTTCAGTTCCCGGATATACCATGAGCGGGAAGAACTGGGCCGTGTCAGGGGAGAGCTTTTTTGCCCACTCGACCGTCTTTCTTATTGTCTCATGGGTCTCCCCGTTGTTGCCAAGCATAAAGCAGCCGTGCACGAGCAGGTTGGCTTTCTTGGAATCGACCATAAACTGCTCGATCTTTTCTATGCGCGTCCCTTTTTTGATATTGTTCAGGATCTGCTGGTCGGCGCTCTCAAATCCCACGCACATGAGCCTGCAGCCGGCCTTTTTCATCCACTGCATCGTCTCAAGGTCCACATCCGCCCTTGAGTTGCATGTCCACGTAATATTGAGGCCGCGGTCCAGAACCTCCTTGCAAAGGTCAATTGTGCGCTGCCGGTCCTGCGTGAGGGTGTCATCCTCGATCATGATATCTTTTACATACGGCAGATTCTTTGCGATCCATTCGAACTCGTCAACCACATTTTTTACGCTCCTTGCCCTGTAAGAATGGCCTGTCAGCGTCTGTGGCCACTTGCAGTTGTGGACAACAATATTATTTGCAGTAAAATAACTGTTTTCGGTTTCAACATCATAAACAAAACCGTCATGTACCACTTCTTCAACGCGATCAACCGCAAGGAATGCCGGAACCGTATTTCTATAAAGGGAAACAGCTGCCCTGTATTGCACCTGCTTTACAAAACCTCTTTGGGTTACTTGTGTCTTTTCAATCGACCCGCTGGCAGCCAGTTCCGCTATAGTCTGCCTGATATTTGCGTGTGTCAGGCCGAGTTCTTTTGCAATCCCTTTTGCGCTCATGGGCTTTTCAAGGATTTTTTCGAGCACTAAAACCCTGTTTGGCTTGTGTTCTTTGAGATGCTCAACGATTTCCTGCTGCCTATTGCCGAAAAAACCTATTTCCTGCGTGAACTTCTGCCTATCGTCCCAGCTATTGATGGTTATCCTGTGGATTTCATGGTTGATTTTTACAGGCCTGTGTATGAAAGCATTTCCACGATTGTCCTGCATTTCCAAGGTATAATTAACCCCCTTTTGCGCAAGAATGGTCATGACTTGGTTTGCAAGGGTTTTTGATGAAGTGTAATATTTTATTTTCCGCGCCCCATCCCATGTGCCATCGCCTGTAAAAAGGGCCTTTAGGCAGGCATTCTGCAGATTTTTGCCGGCGTTGAAAACTATCCATGGCAGATTTTTGTTTTGCGCGCCTGCACGTATTCCGAGGATTTTATTGAACAGAAGATATATAAGCTTCCCGCCAAAATAGACCTGTGGCACCCGCTCAGTGCTGCCTTCTGTTTCTGTGACGTATGTTTGCGGGAAAGTGCTCTTTATGCACCTTTTTATTTCATCGCGCATTTCTAGGTCGGATTTTGTAATTGCAAGGTTAAAATTATTGTAATTGCCTTCACTCACAAAGAATCCTATCGCCGTCATGAGCTCTTTTGTTACCTGGAGGTAAAACGGCAATGGCAGGATATTCTTCCCGCCTATTTCCAGTTTTTCCGCAATTGCATGCGGCAAACCGTACTTTTCCTCAACCTTGCGGAATTCCATTATCGGAAGTATATTGGAATATTTCCAGTTCCTTTTCAGCATGGCATAATCCTGTGCAAATTCCTTTTCATTGGCTTTTTCCAAAAATGCGAAATATTCATTCACCCCGTGGATATAAACATCTTTGAGGTCCTTTGATGTGGCATTTTCCACCAATCCGTGGTAAACATCAATTCTGTCAAATGAATCAGATTCCGGCAGTGGATTTGAGAAACGGAGCATATCCCCTTTGGTTATTTCCCCTGCGCGAACTTCCAGTTCTTCTCCTGAGCGCATTATTGGCATTATATGGCCAGCAGTAAGTTCAATCGAAGTTCCATTGGAAAGTCTGATCTTGAGTCTCTTGTCCTCTTTAATCCTGCTCATATTCTTGACCGTGACAAATTCGCCGTTGCTCCAGATTTTTATGTCCTTTTTTTGGGTATTGAGCAGATCATAACCCTGTACATTTTTCCCTTCCCTCCCAAGATGCGTACCCAAAAGCGCGGAAATGCAGTCAACTTTTATTTTTCCATTCTCCTTTATTGCAATTACGCTATCTGCATCAAGGCAGAAAGTGCACCTGAACTTGCAGCCCCTGCCCGTTATGATGGTGATTTCAGGGTAGAGCACTGAAGGGTAAAAGTAATCCCTGATATTGACGTGCCTGTTGTAAACTTGGCTTGCAAAAGGCATCTTGTCAAGGCCGTCCTGCTCTATCGGCGGCATATTTGGGGTGAACTTCACTTTTCCTTCCTTGTCGCGGTATGTTATCCCAAACACGCCTTCAAGCGGCTTTTTATTTTCAAGTGCATCTGCAAGGTCGCGCAGGATATAATCGTACTCCCCGCGTGCCACTGCATCTATCTTCCCGCTTGAGCGCAGTGACATTTCAGGCAGGGCGCCCACATGGGTTCCGACCATAATGGTGAACGCATCAGGGCAAAGGCGCTTTAGCGTTTCGACGACCTTCACGTCATTATTGAATGAGGCGGTAACAGAATCCACGGCGATGAGTTGCGGCTTCCATTCCTTCACAATTCCAATAACCTGCTCAAGTGTCATGCCGCAAGCCGGGCAATCCAGCAGCTTAACTTCGTGGCCTGCCTGCTCGAGAACGCCGGTCGCATATCCCATCCAGATAGGGTAGTAAACGCAGCCGCCCTTGGAAATTGCAGGGCTCCTGCTCGTGCGCGAGAAGCGGAATAAAAACGGCGGGTTTAACATCAATACTCTCATTTGCGATTCCACCCTTAGCTTAAATGAAAATTTACCTAAAAACACACTATTTTGTTAATTGACTTAATTATTATGGTTAGGCTTTAAATAAGCCTTTTTGGTACAATGGCCATTTGGCCCAATCCCTAATCCTTGGCCAGTTTCCAGTAAATCTGGTAGCAAAGGTTGGGGATGTAGTGTGCTATCTTGATCCTGATGCCTGCAGGCAGCAGTATTGCAGGTTTTGTAAAATAGAGTTCTGTTTCATCTATCCTGAACTTGGCCTTTGAATAGCGTGAGAACGTGCCCTGCCTTGTATACCAGTCCCTCATGGTTGTTTCGCAAAACATTATATGGTGGAACGGTGTCTGGCCGAAATTATACGAATTATAATATGGCACTTCAATGTGCGCTATGCCGCCCGGCCGAAGGACCCTGTGGATTTCCGTAAGTGCCTTGTCAAAATTAAATGTGTGCTCGAGGAAATTGAGGCAGAACACCTCGTCAAAATAATTGTCCTTAAAAGGGATCGGCTTATCGTCACTCCAAATTTTATCCGCAGCGCTTGCCCTGTCGCAGTCTATCCCGACCGCCCCGCGGATCTTCCTGTTGCCGCAGGCGACATCAAGGACTCTGCTCCCCTTGGAAGGCTCATACGAATTTATCCTCTCAGTAGTCCAGTGCCCAACGCCTGCAGCCCCGTTCGAGAAAAAGTGCTTAACACCGCTGCCCATTCAAACGCCTTTCTTTTTTGCAACAATGCTGTTTGCACGCAAAAGCTCATCAAATGAGCCGGCATCTAGCCAGTCCTTTGTGAGCTTGCTTGCCATAAGAGCATTCATCTTTATGTAGTAGTTGTGTATGTCTGTGATTTCAAGTTCGCCCCGGCCTGACGGTTTGAGGCTTTTTATCACTTCAAAAACATGCGGGGTGTACATGTAAACCCCTACTGCGACCCAGTTTGTCGGCGGGTTTTTTGGCTTTTCAATAACCTTCGTGACCTTGTCGCCCTCAAGCACTGCGACTCCGGCTTTCCTCGCCTCTTGCGTTGTTGTCTTGTAGAGCAGGATGCGCGAGCGCTCATCCTCCCTTTTCTCAAATTCCCTGATAAATGGTGCAATATCGTCAAATAATATATTATCGCCATTGATGGCAACAAATTTGTCTTCCCCCACAAACCCTTTTGCAAGATCTATTGCCTGCGGCAGGCCCCCTGCTTCCTCTTGCACCCTGAAAGTGAAATTCACGCCAAATTCCTTTCCCGATCCTAAGAGTGAGAAAATGGCACCTGCATGGCCCGTGCCTGTTATGACAAGGATTTCGGTGATGCCCGCCTTTTTGAGGGTTTCAATGGGGTAATAGATCATCGGCTTATCGTATATGGGGAGAAGGTGCTTGTTTGTGCTGCGTGTCAGAGGCAAAAGCCTAGTCCCGTTCCCGCCGGCAAGTATAACCCCTTTCATGGAATTCCCACTTATTATTCATTAATTTCATTTAAATTTGCATTGGTTGGAACCTTAACCGGAATTTGTCATTTTAAAAAGGCCCGTTACTTTTTGAGCGGCCTCCACCACCACTCGTTTTCCTTATACCATTCCACGGTCTGGGCAAGGCCGTCAGCGAACTTTTTGCGCGGTTTCCACCCGAGAGATTCCATCTTCGAGCTGTCAAGGCTGTACCTCCTGTCATGGCCCAACCGGTCCGCTACAGGCTCTATCATTTCCTGCGCCTTTCCTGTCAGTTCAAGGAGCATATTTGTAAGCTCAATATTTGCAACTTCGTTGCCTCCGCCGATGTTATAAATTTCCCCCTTCTTCCCCTTCCGGCCTGCAAGCAAAACCGCCTCGCAGTTATCCTCGACATAGAGCCAGTCCCTTACGTTCTTCCCGTCGCCATATAATGGCACCTTCTTCCCTTGGAGAAGGTTTGTGACAAAGAGCGGGATTACTTTTTCCGGGTGCTGGTAGGGGCCATAATTGTTTGAGCTGCGTGTCACCACAATGTCAAAGCCGAATGTCGTGAAATAGCTCAGCGCCATGAGGTCACTGCCGGCCTTTGTTGCCGAGTATGGGTTGCGCGGCTCGAGCCTGTCAGTCTCTTTTGAAGAGCCCTTCTCAACGCTGCCATATACCTCGTCAGTTGAGATATGGACCATGCGATTCACACCCTCATTCATTGAGCATTCAGCCATGGTTTTTGTCCCAAGGACATTGGTGCGGACGAATTCGCCCGAGTCCTTGATTGAATTGTCAACATGGCTCTCTGCAGCGAAATTGAAAACGGTGTCAACGCCATCAATGGCCTTCTCAACGGATTTTTTATTGCAAATATCCCCTTTCACGAACCGATACCTCGGATCCTTCTCAACACCCTTGAGATTGTCCGTGTTCCCTGCATATGTGAGCAGGTCGTAGTTGATAATTTCGCAATCGGTGCATGCTAGGAGCATGCGCACAAAATTGCTGCCGATAAATCCTGCCCCGCCTGTTACTAAAATCCGGTCCATCCACCCACCATCCCGCATCGGTTTCCTAATGACTGCGCGATAAAATATATTTCCCAATATTATTATAATAATGCTTTCAGCTGCTTTCCTGGGAATTTTTTCTTATATGGCCAGCGGCCTGACAATCTGGACAAAATCAGGGATTGCCGTATTCTACAAAAGCAGCTTGCCAAATTTTATGCTGCCAACAAGCCTGCTTGCCTTCACTGCAACGGCATAGCATATTCCCGCCGCTATAATAATCGCCGCATGCAGCGGGCCTTTGTTCTCAATGAAGACTATGCCTCTAGGCGAACTCAAATTCATTTTTTTGCCCTTCTCCCACGTGCCTGTTGCAACCCGGAAATCCTGCAAAGGGTCGACCAAAAAGCGGTATTTTATGTGCAGGAAATCCTCGCACACTTTTGTAGGGTGCTTTTTGTAGAGCAGCACGTCATTTTGGTGGTATCTGAGCCGCTGCAGCACGTGCCTTGCAAGCGCAATGATCCCTTTTGGCCTTGCTTGGCGGTGGTCGTGGAAATACCCTGCCTTCACAAGCCTGAATTTATACCCGAGGTCCATGATCTTGAATGAAAGGTCGGTATCCTCCCTATAATAGCGGTACTGCTCGTCATACCCCCCGACCCTGTCCAAAAGCTCTTTTCGGAAACTGGTGGAAGTCCCACCGTAATAATCATATGCGCTCACAATCCCGACATCGGGGGAATCAAACCCGTCCGCCATTTTTTGCAGCCAGTCCTTTTGCGCGATGCAGTCGTGGTCCATGTTCACCACGATTTGGTATTTTGCATTTTCAATCCCCCTGTTCCTTGCCCTGCAGACCCCGGAATTTGGCTGGTGGAAAACCTTCAGCCTGCTTTTCCCCTGTGCATAGCGTTCCAGAAATTCCCCTGTCCCGTCAGTGCTGCCGTCATTTACCACAATGACTTCATATCTGCCGTCAAAGTCCTGGCTGAGCAGCGAATCAAGAGTGCGCTTTAGCACTTTGCGGTTATTGTAGGTAGCAACTACAATGGATGCGCCCGAAGGCTCCTGAGGTGCTGCCGCCCCTGAATTAGTGCCGCCTGCAGCAATGCCCTGACTTTTGGCAAATCCCCTTGCCGCTTTTTCCCTCACCATCCAAGCTCCCTTTTCACATAATCTGACAGCAGGTCACAGATGTTTCCGCGCGGCACTTTTGCAGGGTTGAAATCCGGGAGCTCGCAAAGCCTGTCCTCGATTTCGGCCGAGCTGAGGGCAACAAGGCCCATCCCTGTGTGCGATACCACATCACATATCTCAAGCTGGTGGTCGTTTGTGTGCTCGCCATATTCCTTTTTTCGCGGGACGCAGATCATCTTCTTGCCCATGTTCTTTGCAATGCCGATATTGCCTTCCCCTGCATGCGTGATGAATATATCGCACTCCCTTATGCGCTCATTGAACTCGCTGATAGGCAGGAACGGCGTGCATTGGTAGTTTTTTGGCATATATGTGCTAACGCCGCTTTGGGCAAAAACCCTGCCCGAAAGTTTTCCGGTCCCGGCCAGCCTGTCAACTTCGCGCAATAGCCGGTCAAACTGCTGGGGGTGGGTGCCGACAGAAACAAATACTTTTTGCACTGCCTCCCTTTGCGCATTATTTTCCCCTTTTGCATTCACAAGTTCCTGCCGGAGTATTGCTGCCGCTTTTGCACCAGTTATGCTGATGCGATTTTTTTTGCCCTCTCCTTTTTCCGGTTTCATTTTCCCGCCATCCGTTCTTTTGCAGCTGCCATATTCCGGCCTGCATACGCAATTTTTTAAAACTCCATTTTCCGCATTCAGCATTTTTTTGCTTCAGCAATTAATTTTTTTAAAAGTCCGTTCCAATTCCAAAGGCGGCCTTTGTCAAAAAATGCTCCCCCCGAAAATCCCTTTGGGGTAGTACTTTGAAAGTTCCTCCCACTGGTAGATGAAAAGGTCTGCAAAGGTGTATGCGATCCTTGCGCTGACGCCCGGCTTGAGGGGGCGGCAGAAGCTTTCAATGAAAATGACTTTTATCCCCAGCAGCTTTGCGGCAACGCATGCAAGAAGGCCCACATCGGCGCCTGTTGAAATGATGATATCGGGCTTTTCCTCCCGCAATATTTTGATGCACTCCGCAAAGCTCTTTGCGGCAGTAAACGGGTTTCTTGCAGGCAGGGTGGCAAACCTCACTTTTTCCTTCTGCCCAAGGCTCATTGTGTCAGGCCGCTCAAAGGTGAGGAAAAAGTGGTCGTACCCTGAATAAAATTCGCTAAGCTGCATCATTTCCGTAAGGTGCCCGCCGGCAGAGCAAGCAAGGCAGATTTTGTGTCCCATCACATTACTAGACCCATGCGGAGCATTAAAACTTTTTGGTGCCGCCAAAATCCGCCTTTAGCGTATTACTTGCCAAAAATTCGTGCTTAAAAACCTTACTCCTGAATTTAATAGTAATGATAGAGCGCGCAAAGGCATACATTTCAGGCCACAAAACCGAGCTTTTCTTCGTCCTGCTGGTATTCCTTTTGGGGTTTGGGATAAGGGCCCAGCTTATGGTCCACCCTTTAATGTTCGAGTTTGACTCGTATTTCCATGCAAGGATCGGAGAATATGTTGTGCAAAACATGTCGGTCCCCGCGCAAGACCCGCTTGCATACTACCAAGTGCCCGGAGGGGCAGGACTTCCTGCCAATGATTTTTTCTGGTTTTTTACCGCAATACTGTTCAAAATAGCGACACTTTTTAGCCCTTATAACAAGGACTTGTGGATAATTGCAGTAAAGATCTTTCCCGCTCTCTTTGGGGCCCTGACATCTGCTGCAATGTACTACCTTGGCAAGGAGATGTATGGCAAAAAGGCAGGGCTCACGATGGCTGTGTTTGCTGCAGTGGTGCCGGCATTCGTGTACAGGACCATGACGGGCTTTTTCGAGGATGACTCGCTGGGCTTTTTGTGGATGATCGTCGGCCTTGTGTTCTTCGTGCGCTCGGTGAAAATGGCAAAATTCGACCGCCAGACACTTATCAACGCAGTGGCCGCAGGCATCTTCTTTTTCCTCATGGCATGGACCTGGCAGATGTTTTTGCTCGTGCCCCTGATTTTAATTGCATGGTTTGGATGCACAATGCTGCTCATGTGGTTTAGGCAGGAGGGTGGAGTAAATTTCATTTCAATTGCAAAGAACTTTGCGATCTGCTTTGCACTCTTTGCAGTCCTGACTACAGCAGCAACAGGCACCGGCTGGATTGAAACAACTACCGGCTATGTCACGAGCTATCTGCCTGTAACTCCTGCAAACGTTGACCGGATACAAACACCTGGCGGGGATGGAACAAGCGTATACTCGGTATCTGTTGGTGAAGAGCAGAAGGGCTTTCCGTTCTGGGGCAATAAATACAGCGCCCTTATTGTGTTCCCGGTCCTTGCGCTGCTCATTTTTATCCCGTACAGGCTTTTGCGCAAAAAAAACGATTATGTCACCTTCATCCTCCTGTTCTGGATTGTAATCACAATGTTCATGGCATTCATAAGGCTCAAGTTCACATACACGCTCGGGCTTCCTGTCGCCGCGGCTGCAGGAATAGTCGTCTCAGAGCTTTTGGATTGGATCGGGGAGAGGCAGGCATTTGAAAAGAAAGCGATTGCATTTTCACTAGGCTTCATGTTCCTTGTGGGCATCGCCGCGGGGATGTTTTTCGTCCCGACCAACACGCCCCATATAGAGCTCAATACCGGCTGGAAAGACACGCTATATTGGCTGCGTGACAATACGCCACAGGATTCAAAACTGTTCAACTGGTGGGATGAGGGGCACTGGATAGGCTTCATTGCAGAAAGGGCGGCGAGCACCGACAACAGGAACTATATATTCAAGGCAAATTCGGATTATGCAAAATTCATACTGGCCACAAGCGAGGAAGAGGCTTATAACATTGTGAAGGACTACAATGCAGATTATGTGCTTGTGGGCGAGGATCTCATAGGCAAAATGGGTTCTTTGGGGCTTTATGCCTACAACACGACCAAAATACAAGACCCGCGCCTCAACCAGCAGGCAATTGCCATACCCTGTGCTTCCTACCGCGACAGCCTCAAGCAGCAGGACTATGTTCAGTGCGGGGGCAACCAGCTTTCAAAGGCAGAATATTTCAGCCTGCCGAGCGCACACATAGATGAGCCCAACCAGTTCATTGACCAGCGCACAAGGGCATTCATATACCGCAATGAGGAGGGCAGCAAGCTTTTTGTGATGAACAAGCCTGCAAATGACACGTTCGTGACCCGCTTGTTCCTTGACACTAAAAACTTAACGCATTTCAAGCTCGTGCATTCCGACCGCGAAGTGCGTGTGTTTGAAATCATCAAGTGAACTGAAGGGAAAAAATGGTATTTTCGCTCTCGCTTGCAGCAGTATTCCTGTCCTCATTTATCCTCACTTTCCTCGTAACGCCGGTCCTGATCCGCAAAATGGCAAAGCGCGGAATTGTCGGCAAAGACATGAATAAATATGAAAAGCCCGGGATAGCTGAGCTTGGGGGGGTATCGCCGCTTTTGGGGATATCCCTTGGGATCATTGTTGCAATATTCATCTCAACTTACATAGGGGGGCTTGATGTAAACCTCACATTGCTTTTCGCATCATTCCTCACGATCCTGCTGGTGGGTTTTATAGGTGTCATTGACGACCTTATCGGCTGGAAGAAAGGCATAAGGCAGTGGCAGCATGCGCTCTTTCCAGTATTTGCGGCGCTGCCCCTCATGGCAGTGCAGGCAGGGACGGACATTGTTATCCTCCCATTCCTTGGGGCGGCTTCGCTTGGCGTGCTTTATTCACTTATCATAGTGCCTCTTGGCATCACCGGCTCGAGCAATGCGTTCAACATGCTTGCAGGGTTCAACGGCCTTGAAGCGGGCCTTGGGATAATCCTGATTGGGACCCTCTCGCTCATAGCATTCCTGACCGGCAGGACGGAAGCCCTTATCCTTGGGGCCGCAATCCTTGGGGCGCTCATTGCATTCCTGCGCTACAACTGGTTTCCCGCAAAAGTGTTCGGAGGGGATTCGCTAACTTTAATGATAGGTGCAAGCGTAGCTACAATATCGATTGTCGGCAACATGGAAAAGGTTGGCATCAGCCTGATCGCGCTGCACTGGGCAGAACTTGCATTCAAGGCAAAGCACAAGTTCCA
>DUGC01000057.1 GCA_013331625.1 Candidatus Iainarchaeum sp.
ACTTTGCCCCGCGCGATTTGGCGTCGGATGCCCGGCGCGACATTATTTTTTCACTCGAGCAGCTGGGCCTTGAAGTCGAGGCATCGCACCACGAAGTCGCATACGGCCAGCACGAGATAGATTTCAAGTATTCAAAGGCAGTGAAATCGGCCGACAGCGTCATCTCNNATGCACGTGCACCAGAGCCTCTTTAAGGGAGGGCAAAACGCGTTTTACGATGAAGGGGGCAAATACAAATTAAGCGACACCGCAAGGCATTTCATTGCAGGCCAGTTAAAGCATGCGCGCTCCTTTGCCGCAGTGGTGGCCCCAACCGTGAATTCATACAAAAGGCTGGTGCCGGGCTATGAAGCCCCTGTGTACATAAGCTGGGGGCAGACAAACAGGAGCGCCCTTATCAGGATCCCGAGCTATTCCCCGGGAAGGGAGGGGGCCACAAGGGCTGAACTGCGCTGCCCTGACCCCAGCTGCAACCCCTACCTTGCATTTGCAGCGATGCTTGCAGCAGGGCTTGACGGGATCAAAAACAAGCTTGAGCCGCCAGAACCAATGGAAGAAAACCTGTACGAACTTGACCTGGAAAAGAAAAATCAGCGCGGGATAAAGACACTGCCAGAATCGCTGCTTGAAGCGGTGGAAGAGATGGATTCAGATGCCGTGATAACGGAAGCGCTAGGAGAAATCACCGCAAGGCAGTTTTCCGAGAGCAAGAGGGCAGAGTGGGACGAGTACAGGATACAGGTATCCATGCGGGAAACAGATAAATACCTTGAGACGATATGAACCGGAAGAAACGGCGCTATAGAGGAAAGTGAGTGCAATCACTTAAAGTTTACTTTTCCCCCCGGTTCTGCGCAAAACCTCCCTTCTCAATGCAGCGCCAAGCACTTCAGCATTTCTATTGAATGCAGCAATTAACCGGCGGGTGGAAAGTTTGACGCCCGGCAACTGATTTATTTTACTTAATTCACGTTGGAGAATGTTGTTTTGCGCAACAGGATTATTATAACGGCCTGCTTTTTCGATTGCCCCCAGCACAATACCCAAAACAACCTCTTGTTTTTTCTCATCGGTAAACCCGAGGCTGGAAAGAGCTAATTTTCCCGATGCCCTATTCACCCCTTCATTAATAAAGCCAATAAAATCCATGGTTAGGGCATGCATTATGGCGGGAGATAGAACTGCCCCTTTATCAGGGGCCATGCCTTGCAAAATCCGGGCCTTTGCACCATTCATTATCCCATCAGCCAATCGGTCAGCTTCGTTATCTGGCAATCTCCGGCGGCTGAGCCACATATTTTTTGCTTTTTGCGCGGTGCGCCCAACCGCCACTTTTACTTTACTCCAGCGCCCGCTTGCCACCATAACAAACCAATAGGCCTAGGATAGAAAAAGATTCTGGTCAACGATTTTCAAAGGAGTGCAGAAAAAGAGCGAGCCCAGTGGGATTTGAACCCACGACAGGTAGCTTAAGAGGCTACTGCTCTCCCAGACTGAGCTATGGGCCCGCAAAGAGTATATTTCAGAACTAAGTTCTGCAATAATACTTAATCCTATCTGCTAGGAGGGCTTTTTTAGGCTTTCCTATGTTGTACCCTCTAGCTACAATGGCATGCTCAAAGCCTGCAAAAACGCCAAATTTAACATAATTTTCCCTGCTGCGCTTAATGGGGATTGCATACATTACGCCACCTTCAGATATCCTTCTGTGCCTAGAGCACCGTATGCCAAAACATTCATGCATAGAAATCAGATCCTCAATCATGCGCTCGCTTCGGGAACACCCTGAAAGAGCACCATCACAAGCAATAGAACCTTCATCGCCCCCAAAAGGCGCGTAAAAAGGCGGATTGCACAGGAGGCGGCGCGGATAAAATCTCTTTTGGGGCGCCCACACCATCTGAAGTGCTGAATGATGGAGAGATGCCTTTCAAAAAATTATATGCTTTCTTCGAGTAAGCCGCAATAACAATCCAGTCAATATTTACGCCTTTGATCCTGAATGCCTTTGCAGGCACAGATCATTGCCGGTGCGAAAATTCACACCACAAACTTCTTCACTTTTGCCCTGCAGTGCTTTTCGACAAGAGCCGCAAGCTCGCTTACCGCATCTTCGAGGCAATCATCCGCATTGAGGCTCTCAATGTAAACTGCCGCGCTCTTCGCGCTTTCCGTGAGCTTTGTGCGCTCACACTCGCGCCAGTTCCAGCGCCTGCAAAGCGCACCTTCACCATCAGCGTAAATCACTTCGCCCTTCTCCGCAGGTTCGTTTTCCTTGCCGCCAATGCGCATGAACGGCTCGCCTCCACCTGCATACCGCAGCCTTATAGCGCCTCTCACCTGCCCCAAATCATCAGCGCCGGCAGGAAGGGCGTATTTTATGGAAATGTAATTGTAAAGGTCCACGAGGCAATTGATTGACGGGATCTGCTCTCCCTTGAGCACCCTTTTTGCAAGCGCCTCAACTGATGATTTGTACTCTTTTGGCTTTGCGCCAAAAGCAGAGTAGGCCTCGCGCCATGCCTTTATCCCCCTGATTGAGGAGAGGTCTTTTCCGAAATATTTGCCCTTGAAAGCAGACTCTTCCTGCCGCACCATTTTTTCAATATCAGGGCTCTTGACAGAATTGTCAAGGCCTTCAATTACAAGCACGCCAACGCGAAGCAAAGGGTACTTTTGCCGCACCTCTTTTGAAATTTCAAAGTCAAGCTCTTCTGAAAGCTCTTTTTGGCCGGGAAGAGCCACCGTTTTCCTCTTTTCGGTTTTTTTGGCGCCCAGTTCCAAGGCAAGGGCCTTGACCTTTGCCGCGCCAATGTTTTCAATGATGTGGAAGAGCCTCGGGCCACGTTCCTTGTTTAGGAGCATCAAATATGCTGACTTGAAAAGGCCGGCAATCGCCAGTTTGTGTTTTTCCGCAGCGCCCTTGAACAGCGCCCCCAAAGAATCCTCATCCATATGCCCGCTAATCCCTTGCGCGAATTCCAAAAGCGCCTGCTTGTGGGATGCCGGGATTCCGAGGGCCTGATCGCTCACTGTGCCCTGCACCCTGAAAAGGAACTGCTCGGGGGCGTAATTTGAAAGCCAGTTTTTTGCGCAGGCTATCCTTGTGGAAAGCCGCTTTTCATCAAATGGGGTTTTAGCGTCTTTTTTAAAATAATCATAAGTCTTCTTCTCATCCATCACATTGAGCTGGAGGATTGTGGTGAGATGCCTAAAGCTTGGCTGGATCGGGAAGGATTTTGGGATCTCCACCGCGCTGTACTCATAAGTGCTTGCCAGCTGCTCGATGGCGCTCTCCTTTGGAGGTTCCTCGGCACCAAAGTAAATGCGCTCAAGCCTGTCAAAGGCCTCATAAATGGCGATGACATCAGCGTCAAAGGAAATCTCAAAACTTCGCGATGGCACCGGGCGCACAAAAATATAACGTATCACGCAGGGCTCATAAATGGCCTTCATCTCCTTCAAATCAACTGTATTCCCTTTTGAGCTTGACATCTTGCCGCCCGTGCCCTTGATTGCAATGAACTCATACATTATGTGGTAGGGCGGCTCATAGCCCCATATTCCTTTTACAATCTCATTTGCAGTAGTGTTGCTTCCCCCCTGTGAGGAGTGCTCCTTGCCTGAAGGCTCGAACTTGACTTTTTCATAGTTCCATCGCATGGGCCAATCGACACGCCACTGCAGCTTTGCAATGCCTTTCTTGCGGAAATCAAAAGAATCCTTAAAGCCGCACTCGCAGCTGTATGAAAGAGCGTAACTGCCATCATAACCAGTAATTTCGGTCCTGTCGGTGTTGCACTTTTCGCAAAAAACCCTCACAGGGTTCCAGTTGCCGCCGAGGTCCTCGGCGCGCCACTCATCAAGAATGACTTTAATTTTTTCTTTGCTGAGAAGAGCGGTTTTCATCCCTTCGAAGTATTCGCATGCACGGTACTTTTTTGACTGATAGAGGAAATCGGGAGATATCCCCATGCTGGGAAGCTCCTCCTCAAGCACTTTTTCATTGTGCTCGGCATAGCTTTTGTGGCAGCCGAAAGGATCAGGAACATCAACAATTGGCTGGCGAAGGTACTTTCCAAGCATTTCCTTGTTCGGGAAATTTGCGGGAACTTTGCGGAAAACGTCATAATCATCCCAGGAGTAGATGAAGCGCACCCTCTTACCCAGCTTGCGCAGGGCCTTTGCGACCAAATCGACGGTCATTATCTCGCGAAAATTCCCGATGTGAACAACGCCGCTCGGGGTAATGCCTGCAGCAACAGTGTACTGCGGCAGGTCGCCCTTGGCCTCGATGATTTTCTTCGCGACATTGTCGGGCCACTGCTCTTTCTGTGCAGCTTCATTCATCTTTTCAGCCTGCGCCATGACAATATTATTCAAAAGAATGTGTTAAAAAAAGGTGAGAAAGAGGACGGGAAAAAACCCGAAGCCATTCAGGGGTATTGCTTAAAAACGATTGACTAAAATGGCCGAACTTAAAGGCCAACCAAGTCAGGGCCAGCATGGCCAAATGAAAGCCTTAAATCCGGCCAAGGCGTAATACAAACATGGCAAAGCAAAGGCTTTCGGTTCTGGGAATAAAAGTAAGAATGGGAAAACATGACCCGAACAGGAGCGACCCACTGACATTCCGATTTTTTATAGAAAAGGGAAGCCCGGCTGACCCGATGTTTTTTACTAACCCGAGCCTCAGGATGGAACTGGAAAAACATGGATTAAAGGAAGGCTGGGTTGGAGACCACCAATACTGGTCTAACGGGGAAGTAGAAGCATATCCTTTTGAAAGAGCAGCGAAAGGCGGGAAATTTGTTACATTCGGGCCAACAGGGGCAGGACGAGGACTGGAAAGAATCACTTCAAGAGAAGCTGAAAAAATCTTTGGAAAGGTAAATCTGATGCCCCGCCTTCTTGCCAGCAAGAGCAGGGCAAACCACATGAAAAAATTAGGGGTAAAAGTTAAGGAGGTGCGCCCCAAGGAATTTGACTTTGCGGTTCCAATTAAGGACCTGAGAAGGCGCCTCAACGAAACAAGGAACCGCTACAGGCGCGAACACAGACTGACGCCAGCGGACAGCCTTGCACGGGCCATGGAAAGAGGAATGAGAATAAGGGCCAGAAGGCCAAGACTCTAAAAATGCGGGCATACAAGAAAATTCCGGCAGCCAGCGAAGCCATTCTTTTTATTTTCCGCCAGCGCTTTCGCACTACACCTTTCTTTTTGGCCAAGCTTTTTCTTTCCTTGTCAAAGGAAAGAAAAAGGTTGAGCGAGCCCAGTGGGATTTGAACCCACGGCACATGGCTTAAAAGGCCACTGCTCTACCAGGCTGAGCTATGGGCCCGCGGAAAGGTTTATGCAGCAAGGCATTTCCTGCAAGGCAAAAAACCAGCACAGGGCAAACTCTGCTGCCATTTACTTATTGGCACTAACAATAACCCACCCTAACAGGTTTTTTAAGCTTACGACAGGCATTGAATAGGTTTTGCCATGGTTGAAGAGATAAGGCCCAAAGAGGCGAAAGAAAGGATCCTGAGCGGGGCTGCAATATGCCTTGATGTGCGCACAAAAGAAGAAATTGAGGAGTCAAACACCGGGCACTTTGTGTGGATCGAGCTATCCGTGCTTGCAGAGCGCTATGCGGAACTGCCAAAGAATAAGGAAATCATATGCCTTTGCAGGAGCGGGAAGAGGAGCCTTGCTGCAGCGGAGTTTTTGTGCAAAAAGGGTTTTCGGGCAAAAAACCTGCACGGCGGGATAATCGCGTGGGAAAGGGAATTTGGAAAATAATTATTTCCCCGATTTCCGGTTTGCCAAAAGTTCCTTCTTCCCGTTCATGTAGGGCTGGAGCACCCTGGGGACTTTAAGCACGCCATCTTCATAATAAGTTTCAACAATCGCGCGCAGCGCCCTTGTGGTGGCAACAGCGGTGCTGTTCAATGTGTGGGCATAATCCTTCGTGCCATCAGCTTTCCTGTACTTAACATTGGATCGCACTGCCTGATAGGACGTGCAATTGGAGCACGATACCGCTTCGCGGTACTTTTCCTCTCGAGCCATCCACACTTCAAGGTCATATTTCTTGGCGGCAACAGTGCCGATATCCCCGGTACAGATATTTACCACGCGGTAGGCAAGCCCTATTTCCTTGAAAATCTCTTCCGCGTTTTTTATCAGCTCCTCATGGATTTTCCATGAATCCTCGGGGCGGCAGTAGACAAACTGCTCTATCTTGTAGAACTGGTGGACGCGGAAAATGCCGCGCGTATCAATCCCATGCTTGCCTATCTCCCGCCTAAAGCAGGGGGATATCCCGATAATTTTTACGGGAAGGTCCTGCCCGGCAAATATTTCATCCTTATACATAGCCGCCATCGGGTGCTCGGATGTTGCAATCAGGTATAAATCATCCGAATCAATTTTATACATAACATTTTCAAAGTCGCCAAGATCGGTTACCCCTTCATAGGCAGCCCTGTTCATCAGGAACGGGGGGACAATCGGGGAATAGCCCTTCGAAGAAAGCTTATCTATCGCATAGCGCATCAGCGACATCTCAAGGAGTGCAAAATCCCCCTTGAGGAAATAAAATCCGGCCCCTGCAACCTTCGTGCCGCGGGTAAAATCAGCCCAGCCGCCCTTTTCCAATAGCTCGCCGTGGGGGGGAAGGTCTTTGGAGGGCTTTTTTGGAGTGCCAAACTCGCGCACAACGACATTTTGCGAATCGTCCTTGCCTGCCGGAACAGAACCGTGCAAAATATTTGGAAGGCGCATTAAGTACCAGTCTATTTTTTCCTTTAACGGAGCTGCCTTTGATTCCGCATCCTTAATTTTGGCAGGCAGGGTTTTTGCCTGCGCAATCTTTGGCTTGAATTCCTTTTTTTGCGCCATGAGCCTGTTTATTTCATCAGTGAGCTCATTGCGTTCCTTGCGCAAAAGCTCTGATTCCTGCAGCGCGGAGCGGTACTCCTTGTCGAGTTCGAGGAGCTCATCNNAGCCGCCCAACCCTGTTAGTTTGCTCAATTATTATACCGCCAAAATTTGCCCGGATACAACCCATCAAACCAGAACTTATTGGCCGGGGAATTCGCTTCATTGCCCAACACTTTCAAATCAGCTATTATCCGCCTGGCACCATCAATGGGACCGCCACTTTCAAAGCGGGCATCCAGCAGCAAACCTTCCTTTCCCTTAAGCATCGGAACATCCTTACAAATTGCAAAAACAGGATTATCGAAGCTTTTTGGAAATCTCCTCCGTGCAAAGTTCTTGAATCTGCGCCAAAGATAATTACTTCTCTGCCTCCCCACAAACATGCGATCCGCAAATTTCTGGCCCCCTATTCGCGCCCCTTTCCCCGGCATTTTTTGCCTATGGCGCCTGAGAACCCGCGCATATTTTTTCTTCATCAGGTTAATCAGAATCAGGATAACATACAATAAAAATGTTCCGATGCAGAAGAAAGTTATGCCGAAAGAAGTCGTGGTGCTCCGCTATGGCCACAGGCATGTCCGGGACTACAGGGTTACCAGCCACTGCTGCCTTGTGGCGCGCGCATTCGGCGCCAACAAGATAGAAATTATTGGCGAGAGGGATGCGAGCATTGAAACCACCATAAATAACATGAACTGCCGGTGGGGAAAGGGAGCAGGCATTGAATTCCAGGATGACTGGAAGAAAAGGATGCAGCACTACAAAAAGGAAGGGTTCACAACAGTGCACCTTACGATGTACGGGATACCGCTGCAGGAAGCGGAGAAGGAACTAGCGGGAAAAGAGAAACTGCTCGTGATTGTGGGATCCCAAAAAGTGGAGCGCGAAGTTTACCTCAAGTCAGACTACAATGTTTCAGTGACGCTCCAGCCGCACTCGGAGATCGCGGCACTTGCAGTGTTCCTCGACCACCTCTTTGGGGGAAAGGAACTCTCAAAGCAGCTGCCTGGGGCGGAAATTGAAGTGGAACCCGTGAACAAAGGGAAAAAAGTCAGAGCAGTGAAGTGAAAGTTATCGGATTTATAAAACATTGGCGGGAAAGCAACTATATGGCTAGGGCCCCTGTAAAGAAAATATATGAATTTGAAATAGTGAAGGACTTCCTCAAGGCCGCAGCAGGGGACTATGCGGTGCAGCTTGTAAAAATTTGCCAAGACAAGAAAAGGCCTGTAATGGATGAGGAAATAGGGAGAAAGCTCCCCCTTAAAGTCACTGAGATCAGGACTATCCTAAACAGGCTGCACTACCGTGGCATTGCCTGCTACCAGAAAACCAAGAACATCAAGACAGGATGGTACTCATACACTTGGGAAATAAAGAATTCGCGCATTGCGGAAATACTGCTTGAGGACCAGGCAGAGCAGATAGACAAGCTCCAGCGGAGCATTGATTTTGAAGGAACCCACGACTTTTTCAGCGCAGGCAAGGGATGCCAGGAATATCCTTTTGAAATTGCAGCGGAGTACAACTTCAAAGACCCTGAGAGCGGAAAATCTCTAGAGGCAGTTGATAATAAAAAACGGATAAAAGAGCTAAACAGGAAAATTGAAGTATTGAAACTGGAAACGGAAGAATTGCGAAAGATGGTATAAAAACACAAATTCTTGGACAGTAATGCGGGGCACAATTAAAACTAAAACAAGGAATTTAAAGGAAAATTAAGGCAAAAAATGCCAATAAAATTAATTTAAGGAATGGAAATGCCTCTTTTGCCCATTATAAGCAAAATCAGAGGCTATTTACAAAAATAAATCGATTAATAAAGGTTTTGTTGAAAGTATACATGAGAATGATAGCGGGGTGGGGCAGCCAGGAGTGCCCGTCGGGCTCATAACCCGAAGGTCAAAGGTTCAAATCCTTTCCCCGCTATTTCTTATTTTTTCGCTTTTTGACGATATATTTTATTCTGTTTCTTTTTAGAATCCGATTAGAAACAACCCTTAAAAACCATGTAATAATTAGGAAAACACTTTTACAAGGCCGCTAAATAGCCTCACAAAATTACAACCTAAGGGAAACCAGCATCTAGATGCACTCAAAAAAATCCACAGCATATTTAGTTGGATGAAATGGGGGGTAAAATAAACTTACTTTTTCTAAGGCTTCCGCCAATGCCCCTATTTTCAGCTTAAAATACACTCACAAACTATTACTCTGAAAATATATGTAGCCTGTATGCGTAAACAGCTGATAAAATACACTCACTTTATTAGCTGCTTTTGCATAAATATCACTGAAAAAGCCTAATAATGCAACAATAATATCTAAATATCGTTAAATGTCGCATAATCTAAGGTAATTACTATCAGTATACCACATTACCATAATCACAGGCGGTAACTACTGCAATCACCATAATTATTTAAACTCCTGCAACGTAATTACTATTATGTTCCTAATTGATTTATTGAAGAGTTTTTTCCGCGGGGGCTCAAAAACAACACAATCAGCTATAAAGATTGATGAAAGCATCTACCACACAGAGCAGGATGTTGAAGAAATCCACAGCGTCTGGGATTACATTAAACTTAATGAGAATACCCAAGCCTTCCACTTATCCGCAGTTCTTGGGTTTGAGGAATGGATATCAATGGATGAGATATTGCGCAGGATCAAAGAACTCTTCGGGATGGACTACAAAAATGACCGCAGCCTCTACCCTTACATCAAGACCCTTGTGGATATAGGCCTTGTAGAGACCACAAATGTCGGCGGCAAGAAGAGATGGAGAAAGAAGGATATTCTTATCAAAGTCAAGGGCGAAAAGAAGGAGAAGAAGAAGGTTTCACAAGAGGAGAAGGAAGCACAGGCCACCAGCTGAAGGGCGCATTTTGGCACATTTTAAATACCAGATGCCTCTTTTCTCTTAAATGAAAAAAACCATGGGCAAAAATCCGCCATGCAAAACGCCAAGAGCACCACGAGAGCGCACAGCAGCGCTAGGCAATGGCCACAAATCTTTTTTAGCAGAAAAAAGAAGGGATATGCGCGACCTGCATCATGCACTTGGCGCGCAGGGGGCGTATAGGGTTGGGCCAGTTGTCAGGGAAGCCCTTCTCAACTTAAACAAGCTGCCTTTCCTCTCCACCTATGATTCCTCTTATGATGTCTTTTCCCTTCACGATGGCAGCGATCTTTCAATTAATCTTGCCCGGGGCCAAAAGAGGGTCATTTTCACTCCGGCATTTATCTCATTCAAACTTGACCGCAAAAACCCAAAATCTATAATATTTTGGAAACTTATTGTGCGATGGACACGGGAAAAATTTCCGCAATCAAAGGTCGCCCTCATGGGGGATACGTTTGAAATTGTTTCCCAATCAATCAAGAACCCCAAAACAAACATAAAAGAAGGGACATTTTGGATACCATCAAAAGAAATAGATGAAAGGCTAGCCGCCTCGAGGGAATTTTTCCAAGGGCTCAGCGCGTTTGCAAAATCGTGTGCTAACAGCTACCGCAGGTGACAAATTTCAAGCTGATAATGAAAAACAACCGTTTCGTCGGTTGGGTGCGATGCACCGTCTTCGACGGGGCTGGCTTCGCATTTTAGCAACCGTTTCGTCGGTTGGGTGCGACGTGGCCATACTGCGTATGGACTTGGCTCGCCCGGGCTCGCAGTTTAAGAGCAACCGTTTGGGGCTGTTTGTGCAAACTTGGGCTGGCGGAATCCTCTTCGGGAGGATGGGTGCGAGAGCTGCCTCCACAGGAGGCATGCCACATAATTACACTTATAATGAAAAAACATTTGCGGAAATTCACGCCTTGAGCGCCTTATACGACTCATAGAACTTCTTGAGCTCGGGGTCGCGGCTGTAAATGTCCTTGAACCATGGGCCCGAAACCACTTTTTCAGCCTCGCAAACAGCAAGCTTCACCTTTTCCGCGGAGAGCTGCTCGCCTAAAGTGGCCTTTTCTGAAAGCATGCGAATGTCGGGAACAGGGACTTCCTCATAGTTGTTTTGGAAAAGGCGGGCAATCTGCTCTTTTACCGCTAAAATCACCTGCGAATCATCAAGATCCTTCTCATCCATATAAAAGACAGCTTTCCAGTTGCCTTTTGTGCGCCAATAGTGGGTAGGGTTTTTGCCTGTCTTGAAGAAAGTGTCAAGCTGGGCAAATGATTTTGGGGGGATGATCACGCAATTCTTGCCGGGCCTGATATAGGGAATTTCGGATAAAATCCCTTTGCGGTGGTAGTGGTAGGTACGCCCGTTTGATTTGGTGACGTTTTGCATATACCCGTAAAGCGCCCGGAAAAGCTTTTGGTATGTGTAGGAAGAGTGTTTAGTATTCTCCGGAATAATGAATTTATATTGGATAAAATAGCCCTTTAGCACCCGCACCCCTCACTTCCACTAATGTCTGTTATATACCTACAAAAACTACTTATGTATAATTTATAAACATAAGCTATGCTTAGCAAGAAGCAGCATAGCTTTTGAATTTTTTAGTATCTGCGAACAGGCCTTATAGGGGCTGTTGGCTCTTCAGGCTCTTCTTCAATTCTTGGGCTTGAGCCTACGACTAAAATATCCTTAGCTGCCCTGACCCTGTTGTATGGGACGCTTTTTTCGCTGATTATTTTCTTTGCTTCCTGCTTTGTGCGGGCCTTGAGAGGCTCTGTTGTTATAGTCTCTATTTTCCCCTTCTCAAGATTTATGACAAGATCGAAAACCTTGCCCCTATACTCCCCGTCTGTTGTATAAATATCCATTCCAAATAGCTTTGAAAGTCTTGTTGTCATATGCAAATCCTCCAATTAATACTCAAAATAATAAATCCCACGACATATATAAACCTTATGTTAAAGTGAGCAAAAAACACTACACGAGCATACGAATCTAGCAATATACATAATAACTGGTGGTTGATTTCTTGCTATCTTGTTCTATTAACAAGCAAAGTCGGTTTCTACATAGTGGTGTTTTCTTATATTAAACTCAATATAAGCCTAACCAAGCAGGAAATGCTATTTGATTTTATCAGGGATTAGGGGAAGTGTGGGGGCCGGGAAGGGTTATGTAATCTAACCTTCAGAGCCTGTCGAGGGGGCTTTCAACCTTTTTCAGTTGTCCGGTTGAAACATGGGTGTAGATCTGGGTGGTGTTAAGGTTGCTGTGGCCAAGGAGTTCCTGGATGTTCCTTATGTTTTCCCCCGCCTCTAAAAGGTGGGTTGCAAAAGAGTGCCGAAGCGCATGTGGGCTGACTTCTTTTGTGATCCCTGCCCTTTTGGCGCAAATCCTCACAAGCCTTTGCACAGTGTCAGGGGATATGGGCTTGCCGTTCTTTTTTGAGAAAAGGTAGGGGCTTTTCACTTTTTTTGCTTCCAGATAGCGCTTTGCAAGCTTGCACCAGCTCCTTGATAGAATTATGATGCGGTCCTTTGCCCCTTTTCCGGATTTTACCTTGCCCATCCGCTCCTTGAGGCTGATGTTTTCAACTTTCATGTTCACGGCTTCGCTAACGCGCACCCCTGCCGAATAAATGAACTGCAAAATCAGCCTGTTGCGCCCAAGCTTTGCAGCCTTCAGTATATCGCGCACCTCATCTTTTGTGAGCACTACAGGAAGGGTTTTGGGGCGCTTTGGGATTTTAATCTCATCCATCACTGTAAGCTTTAGGTATTGCTTGAAAAAAAAGCGGAGCGCGGAGTGGACGAGCGCAATGGTTGAATTTGTGGCCCCCTGGTTTTTTTTGCCCGCAAGGAATGAAACAATGTCTGCCCTTTGCGTTGCTGCGGGCTCTTTTTTCACGAAATTGAGCATTTCGCGCACATACAGGGCATACATTCCGATCGTGCGCGCGCTATAGCCGGCAATCATGAGCTCCTCGCGGAACTTTTCAGCATAAAATTCAAGCGGGGCGGGAAGATCACTTTGCACAGCAGAACTGGCCTGTGGAACCGGCGGCGAATGCCCGGCTGCCTGTGTAACTGCTGCCGAAGGCGCCTGAGTTGTCTGCCCCGCCATAGCGGAAGTTTGGGGGGCCTGCCCTGGCGTGGCTGTTGTTTGAGTTGGCTGTAACAAAGCGGCCTGTGCAGTCGATGGGGTGGCATTTTGCGAATTTTGGTCTTTTGCTGACTTTGCATTAGTTGGCTGGGCTGCATTTTTTGGGGTTTGCCCAACTGACTCCTTTGCTGTTTGCATGGGCAGGGCATTGGTCTTTTGCTGCCCTGCATTTGTAATCACAGGGTGGGCCGGAGTATTTTGAGGGGTTGGCTTTCCCTTCTGCCCTGCCTGCGGATTTGCTTGCTGCGCCATGAATAGAATAAGACCTCCAAATAAATAAGTAATGCTAGGGCGCCAATCCAACATTGCTGCAAAAGTCGCTTAATGCAAAACAGGAACTTGTCCGACAGGTGCAACCGCCTTTTTGCATCCCTGCCATGCAAAATCCTTTCCCAAAAAAGCTCTCACACCTCCAAACTTTATAAACTCTACAGGCGCATATCCATGTATGGTTTTGAGGAGAAAGGAAGGGCGGCCTTTGCCTGAAAGCGCAGACATGAAGATATGGCGCGATGAATTCAACCAGATGAGCCTTGAAGAGCATGACAAGATCCTAAAGAACCTGGGGCTTGATGAAGAGGATATCGAGGAATTCAACGATACTGTGAAAGGAAAGAGGAAAATTGAGGACACTTTGGGCGTTAGCGGGGACGGGGAAGTCCCTGCCAAGCAAAACAACGGCAATGCTGCAAGGAACGCAAAGAAGTAAAACCTGTTTTTATGCCCCTCAAAANNTCCGGAACTTAGCAAACTCTACTTTGAGGAATTCTCGGCAATTGACAAGGAATGGACGCTGGGCAGTGCAAAAAGCAGGGTAAAGCAGGCGCTCAGGATTTCCCCGAAGTGGTCATTCATAATAGAGCTTGACGGGGCAGCGATCGGCCTTGTTTTTGCGCAGGATTTCAACTACGCGCCGGGAAAATGCCTGCTGCTAACCGAAGTTTGCGTAAGATCCGGCTACCAGAACAGGGGCTATGGCCACAAGGCACTTGCAATCCTTATCAAAAAGGCAAAAAAGCTCGGCTACAAATATATCTACCTCACGGCAGTGCGTACAAAAACCGCCCTTTCGCTTTACCGCAAAAGCGGATTTATGCCGGTGAAGGATTTTATGGAACTTGAGAGGAAGCTGTGAGCTGGCAGCTTAATATTTATCTTTCAATTATTATTAATGATGCAAAGCCCCCGTAAAGTGGCAAATGCCAAAAACCCCCAGCCAATGAATGCTGCAAGGCGTTTTGCGCAAAGGCGCAGAAATTGGCGGGCATTTTGGGGCTATGATTATCTGGATAAATCCCAAACCCTCAGGCCATTGCTTGAGGTTATGGGCCAAAAAGGCCTTCTTGGGCGGGTGATCGTGGACGCAGGTAGTGGCGCCAGATGGATGCGCGAGCGCATGCAGATACCTGATGGCACGACCAGCCTTGAGGCCAAACACTCTGGAATTTTTATCCCTGCCTTGGGCAAAAAGATAATCCGCCTTGACATAGCATCGCCAAAACTTTTCAATGAAACAGGCAACATTCTGGAAATGAGGGCGGATATCAAGCGCGGCAAACCTGATTCCAAAATGCAGAAAGGCAGGTTTTCAAGGGCGGCAAAATTTCTGGGTGTCGATCCGCGCTCAAAAGAGCCGGCTGTTGATACAATCCTGTTCTCGCAGGTGCTCAATTACGTGGATTTTCGCAAAACCATCCTCGGCCTTTCTACGTACCTCAAAAAAGGCGGCCGGATTATAGTCTGGAATACGGCAGGATATGGAAAAACAGGTTTGTTTAGCGGCGGGGGGCTAAAGAACAACGCCAGCTTGGTCACATTCCTGTCGAAGAACGGATTTAAAATTGAGCACAGATCGCCTATAATCGGATTGCATCCCCGCGGAGAATATCCAATAATCCGCAAAAATGGCTATCAATATGAAGGCCTTTGCCTTGTGGCTGTGAAAAAGTGAGATCCCCAAAAAACTTCAAACGTCGCAGATCCCGATCTTGAGCATCTTTGTTTTGCTGTCAATGTCGAAGACAAGGGAATTTGTGGTAGAAAATTTGGCAGCATATCCACTAGGAAATATCCGGCCTACATTCCGGCTCACCGCTTTATGTGGATTTCCGTTGGCATCTATCCAGAATATATGCTCAAGCTCCTGCCCTGCGTCAAAAACCATTTTTTGCAATTTTTCCTGTCCGATCCCCCCTTTTTTTGCCCTCCCACAAATCCTTTTGCAGAAAGCAATATCTCGATCTGAGAGCCTCAAGAAATTGCCCAGCAGATATTGTTCCAGGGCAAAGAGCGAAGGAGCCTCAAAATACCTTTGCGCATGTGGCCTTAAAGAAAATGGCATTTTTCCCGATTTGATTGGCACGAAAATAAAGCTTTTACACCTTTGTGCAACCTCATGTGAATAAATTTCTGTGTCGGGGATGTCTTGCTTTGCTACCAGCCGGCCATCTAACCCGAGCAAAATCCTCTTTTTTGACGTGCCGGAAAACGCATGTTCTCTATCTTCAAAGCAGTCATTTTCCAAAGCTGCCGCAAAAAAGCTGCCTGCATCCCGGAAATCCTTCCTGCGCCTAGTGGGATTTGTCGTGGTGGGTTTTTTCCTGTTCCTTTCCCAATTGGCCCTTTTGACGCTGGCTGGAACCGGTTCCTTGTGCCGCGGCATTTTGCCTCACTTCGAGATTTCCGCGAAATGGAACAGCTCTTTTGCCTGCCAGTAGAGCGCAAGGCCGCCTATCCCGCTGACCCAGCCAAGGAAATAGAACGGAAAAGCCCCCGCCCCGTTGCCTTGAAGGTGGAGCATTATCCCCTGCATTATGCACCAGATAAAAAGCGATGCAAGGCCAACGCCATAAATGAAAAATGCGACCGAGCGCACGAACATCTCGCGCGACTGCATGTTGACTGAAGCCATTCTAAATGAAAGGCCGAAGGGGTATATAAGCATTATTCGCAATAGGCTACTTACGCAAAACCCTTCGGGGGCTCTGTGGCTTGCATACGAACACTTTTCCCTTCAGCCTGAATCCTGTGGCCAAATATGCCTTTTCATACATCAATTTCTGCCGGTTATATTCAGCGCCTGAAACATGATTTACTGGCAGCCTTCCGATAACGGTGATGCCTAAACGCTTTCCGAGCAAATTCTGCATTTCATTCACAAGCCGGTTCTGCCAGTGCATCCCTAACACTTTATCCATGGCCTCGTATTGTGCCAATAATTTTCCGTGTTGCCTCCTTCTGGCTCTTTTTAGTGCGATAATTGATTCCCCTTGGATATTCGTGATTGTAAATGCGGGGGTTTTGCCTAAATAGCAGAAAAGGCCGCCAACGGCGCCCATGTCCCGCTCTCCGTTGTTTATGCTGATGCCAAAAGGCGCTTCAGGGTGCCTCATGCAGATTAGGCGCCCTTTTATGTTTCCTGAAATTTCAAAATCCGGTGCAGTGAGCCAGCGCGGCAACGCCTTGAGCATGAATTTCAAGCTCCTCTCCTGCAATCTGAATGGCAGCTTCTGCCTCCCGAGCTCGCGGAAGATGCAGGAAACCATGTTGTGGGGTTCGGAGTATAAACGGGAAGCCGCGGTTTTACCCTTGTGGCTTTTAGAGAGAAATGACTCTATTGTATTGGTTGCGCCCAAACCGATTCGGATTCTTCTTATGACCTCCTGCGAGAATTCTTCATATGGCCTTTCTTTGTATTCCTCAACTGTTCTATACCCGAGGCCAAGGGCAATCTGGTCAACTGCTGGCGACTTGGCCCCCCAGAAAGACATGTAAATTTTTTCGTCAGGTTTGCTTGCAGGGTTTGACCAGAATTTATGGCTCAATGGCAAATATTCTTTTTCAAACCTTTTCCAGTTCGCATCCCAATGGGGGAAAAGCATTCGTGCTTGCATGAAAACATACCACTTTGCTGTTATATAAGCTTTTTATCCCGTTCTTGCCCATTTACATACGATGAAAGCGGTAATTTTCGATCTGGATAATACGCTCATTGATTTCATGCGCATGAAAAAGATCAGCTGCGAGGCGGCGATTGCCGCAATGATCGATGCGGGCCTTCAGATGGACAAGGACAAGGCATACAAAAAGCTCTTTGAGCTCTATGGCGTCCATGGCATTGAGCATCAGGAAATATTCCAGGAATTCTTGAAAAAAGTGAGCGGGAAGATTGATTACCGGATTTTATCGCGCGGGATCAATGCCTACAGGAAAATGCAGGTCGGATACCTCGAGCCTTATCCACATGTGCGCAGCACGCTTATTGCACTCAAAAAAAAGGGCCTCAGGCTTGCAATTGTGAGCGATGCCCCAAAGCTCAAGGCATGGATGAGGCTGACTGAAATGGGGATAGCGGATTTTTTTGATGTTGTAGTAACACTTGATGACACAGGAAAGGCCAAGCCGCACGCAATGCCATTCAAGGCGGCCGTGAAAGAGCTCTCATGCGCCCCTGCGGAAATCCTTTTTGTCGGCGATAATCCGGCGCGCGATATCAAGGGGGCAAAAGATGCAGGGATGAAAACCGCCCTTGCAAAATACGGCCAGATATTCCCTGCAAACGGCATTAGCGCAGATTATGAGCTCAATGATATAGCCGACCTGATCAAAAAGACCTGATCGAGCTATAGGCCTTTTGATAAAAAGGCATATTTTCAGGGAAATTGGCCAATAGAGGCCAAATTTTGCATTTGCGCTTTGTGTTTTTAGCTCAAGAGCGCTTAAAATCCCTTCTGTACTTACTGCTTGAGTAATGAATGCAAAGAAAATCGAAGGCCAATTAGTATCAAAAATAAGCTCTTTTTTTAAGCAAAACAACAAGGCGCGTGCAGTGTTGGGGCTCAGTGGCGGCATTGATTCGGCAGTTGTCTTAATACTGCTTGTAAAAGCGCTCGGAAAAGAGAACGTCACCGCCCTCATATTGCCAAACACGCAGGTGACAAAGCAGGAAAACGTGCTCGATGCTGAAGAGCTCGCAAATTCCCATGGGGTAAAGCACTTAGTCATTGAAATCGACCAGTTTTTGCGCCCCTTTGCAGCCCTTCCATGGGAACAATTGAAGATAGCAAAGGCAAACCTCAATGCACGCATACGCGCACTGATCCTATACAATTACGCCAATGCATACAATGCGCTTGTCGCAGGAACCGGCAATAAGTCGGAAATATACATGGGATATTTTACCAAGCATGGCGATTCGGCAGCGGACTTTTTCCCGATCGGGGATCTGTACAAAAAGGATGTGAGGGCGCTTGCAAAGCAGATAGGGCTTTCTAAAAAGTTCCTGGAGAAAGTCCCTTCAGCCGAGCTTTGGGTCGGGCAGGAAGACGAGAGGGAGATGGGAATAAGCTATGATGTGCTCGATGAGCTCTTGCCGATTATACTTAAGGGCGGAAGGGTCCCGCAAAAGCTGCGTGATGCTGCAGAAAAGATATCTGCCACAATGAAGGAAACGGAGCACAAGAGGAAAATGCCGCCTATCCTGAAACTGTGAGTAAAATGGAGCATCTTAAAGCCGGAAGGCCAAAAAATAAAAACTTGAATTTGCCGATTTTTTCGTTTTTTGTTTTAGCCCTCTTTGTTTTCAGCGTGGCGCTCTCAGGCTGCCTTTCAGGCCCCGGAAACATTGCAGAGTGCGAATCAAAAGAGCGCATATGGCAGCGCGACGAGTGCTACTACTCAAATGCAATAGCCCAAAGCAGGCTGGGGTACTGCACGCAGATCATAAGCGATGTGAACCGCAACAAGTGCATAAATGCGGTTTCCGGTTAATACTAATCCTGTGCTGTAAGGCCTGTTAAAATAATAATTTTCGAGATTTAGAGGGAGGCGTCGCCTTGCGGCGCCACATTAATGCAAATCCTTGATGATCCCTAATTTTTACATGCTCTGGAAATCGAGAACGGTTCCTGCCGCAAGCTCGGTTTCGTCAATGCCGCTGAGGAATACCCCTACCGGCATGCCTTTTTTTGCATTATGGCCGAACTTGGATTCTACCTCAACTATCTGAATCTCGCGGTCCTCAAGCTGCGCCTTCATGTTCTCGGTTATAAATCCGTCTTCAACATGCGCAAGGACGAAAATGTGGTCGTGCGAATAGAACCTGCATGCTTTCTTTACAAGCAGTTTCCCTTTCTTTGATCCGGGTTGTGCTATCCCGTGGTTCATGCGTGTTTCAGGGCTTGATATGACTGCATGGGCAGTCGGTGCGTAGTTCGTTTCTTTTTTTCCGAATGTGAGAGTTACTAGGCTCATGGTTTATCCTCCTCTAATCCTCCAAAAATAAGATTCAATTAATAAAAGAGAAGGTTATTAATACTCTAAACGTTTGCCAAATTCGAACTGCTTATTAAACCCAAGTTAACTTTTCAAACTTTGAAGCCTAAAAATAGTGCAATTATTCATCAATTGCCGAACTTTTTTGGGTTTTTACTCCCTGTTTTTTAGCGCTGCTACTTTCCCTTCTTTCTCAAAATAACCTTCTCCGCTTCCTTTTCAAGGGCGTTGAGTGCTGATTTAAGGGAATTTTCCGCTTCCCACTCCTTAGCGCTTGCATGCAGGGCAATTCCCGCCGTATTGAGGCTCGTTTTCGTTTCTACCTGCTCCCTTTTGCCCTGTTTGTGGAATTCACGGAAATGCACGCCCAGAGATATCCCGCCGCCAAGCCGGGAGGTTAATTTGTCATAAAACTTCTCAATTTGGCTTGTAAGCTGGCTAATGTCGATTCCGTGGCCCTGTGGCATGCCTGAAATGTTGATTTTGCGCTCTATACAGATCCCCGGATAAAGCAACGGCTTTGTGTTATAAAAACCTGCCGATATGCTCACTTTGATTTCCGATTAGTGGATTTTTGAATTTGGTGTTTTGGCTGGGATTTCGTTTTTATTGACGACTTTGGCAAAATTGAGTTTTGCGGGTTTGTGCTTGTTGGAATCAAGCACAAAAACAGGTTTTTTT
>DUGC01000072.1 GCA_013331625.1 Candidatus Iainarchaeum sp.
TCCTCTCAAACAAGGACAATCCGGCGAATAATACAGTGATGCGCGGCTGGTTTTTGAGAGGAGTCAGCAATATCATAGTGCGTGGTTTTGAAATTACTCATATTGGCAGCGGCAGCCGCAGCGGGATATATCTTCGAAATGCGAGTAATATCATTGTAGAGGAAAACTATCTGCATGAACTGGAGCCGGACATAAGTTTAGGGGGCGGGATTGATGGCGATGGCAATAATTCATATGTGAAAATACTTAACAACACCCTCTACAAGGTCGAGGGCATTGGCATCACTGTGTTGGGAAACCAGTGGCTAGTGGAGGGTAATGAAGTTTCTTACGGGCGTGACAACCGCTTATCGGATGGCGTTGTCATATTAAATGACTCTGACGCCATGCGATTTTTCGGGAACGGGCACGTTATCCGCAATAATTATTTGCATGACTATTTATGGGCAGATCAAAAAGGAAGGCCGCACTTAGATGCCATCATGACTTTCGCTAATGCCGAACCAAGCGGCACATATTCCTATGATACGATTGTGGAAAATAATGTTATCAAGAATTTTGATGACCAGATTTTCATCAACAATGACATAGTTCCGGGAACCAATTTTATCCATCATATTACCTTCAGAAACAATGTTTTTATGAATGCAGGATTTATTGGGGGGTATGGGACTGGCGGTTCCTACTTTTTCAATTTATATGACTTGGATTATGCCACGGTTGTCAATAATGTGTTTGCAATCACCGATTCGCAGAATTACAATGGCCACCCTTTTAGAGCACAGGCGAGTGTAAGTGCGGGAAAGGAAGGCGCCCATCACCTAATTCTTAAAAACAATATTTTCTACGGGTTTAAAGGAAATGATTACCTGATTATTGATACTCCCAGCCTTGTTGGTTCTGAAATCAATAATAATATCTGGAATGTGAATCCCACTTGGCCTCCAAGAATTCCAGGGCAGGATAGTAACAGCCTTTTTGGGGTTGACCCGAAATTTGCAGATGTACTGCTGGAAGATTTTCATCTTGCCATTAATTCTCCCGCTATTGATTACGGGGCTAATCTGCCCCAATATGTCGTTACAGACAAGGATGGCATTTCACGCCCGCAGGGCCCAGCTTGGGATATAGGGGTGTATGAGTTTGTTTCAGGTTCTCCTCCTGCAAACCAGCCCCCTTCTATTTCAATAACAAGCCCTTTAAACGCAACAACTTATAGCGCGCCTGCAACAGTTACGATTAATGCTGCAGCCTCGGATAGCAATGGATCGGTTTCGAAAGTGGAATTTTTCAGCGGAGCAGCATTATTGGGAATGGACACAACCGCGCCATATTCATTCAATTGGGCAAATGTTGCAGCAGGAACATACAATTTGACTGCTAAAGCAACTGACAATGAAGGCGCGAGTGCAACATCGGGCGCAATAAGCATAATCGTGAATACATCGGGCCAGCCAATTCCGGACGATGACCTTGACAGAGTGCAGAACGCAATCGACCACTGCCCCAAGACAGCAGTTGCGGCAAGACCTTACGTGAACGTGTTCGGATGTGCTCTTCCAATTGCAACGAAATTTGATATTAAGCCGGATTTCAACGCAACTGACATTAATGGGCTGCAGAATTTGGAGTTGGGTATTTCGCAGTTCGGGAAAATTTCTTACACAAACAAAAACATCAGGCTTGTAAAAATGTCCGTGGGAGAAGACGACCGCCTTAATATTGATGCTGACCTGAATATTTCGCAGAACAAAATCACGCTCAACCAGAACAATTTGCCACAGCTCAACACACAGGCAACAATTACGCTAAACAACATCAACTTCACAACGCCGAAAATCCTGCGGGACGGAGTGGAATGCGCATCATGCCTGATAACAGGATATGACCGCAACTCAAAAACGATTGTGTTCAGTGTGCCGGGGTTTTAGGTAGAAACATTAGTTTAAAATGATTATGCAACGTTGCATAATGTTATGGAACATAGTTTTGTTGACCGTGAGCGCGAGCGGCAATTCCTTGAAACTCTCGCTTCCCGCAAGGGCGCCCAGTTGGTCGTGGTTTATGGCCGCAGGAGGGCCGGAAAGACCATGCTCACCTCAAGGTTTGTTTCGGAAAAAAAAGGAATATATTATCTGTGCTCGAAGGGCGGGGAAAAGGAACAGCTTGAGCTTTTGTCGTTCAGGCTGGCAGACCACTTCCGCGACGAGGGCCTGCGCTCAAGGCCTATACAGAACTGGGGGCAGTTTTTCGATTACCTTGCCACAAGGGCCGCCAGCCGCTTTTTTACCGAGTTTGACGAGTTCCCTTTTCTCATCGAAGCCAATCCAGCCGTGCCTTCGATTTTCCAAAAGTACTGGGATGAAAAACTCTCAAAGACGCAGGTTTACATGATACTGTGCGGTTCGAGCATCGGGATGATGGAATCAAAAGTCCTGGGCTATAGGAGCCCGCTTTATGGAAGGCGCAGCGGGCAATGGAAGCTCGAGCCCCTCGAATTCAGGCATGTTGCTGAGTTTTTCCCTGCCAAAACGCCTTTTGAGAGGATAATGGAGATTTATGCCGTGGCTGGCGGAATGCCTTTTTATTTGCGGTCAATGGACGGCGATAAAACCGCGCTTGAAAACATCATGGAGAGCGTCGCCAGCAAAGGCATGCCGCTATCCGAGGAGGGCGAATACCTTGTGCGCGAAGAGCTTCCCGAGCCCGCAACATACTTTTCTATACTGCACGCGATTGCCAGCGGAAAAACAAGGCAAAACGAAATAGCGGACCACGCAGGAATGAAGGCGACAGCGATTACAAGGTACCTTGCAAATCTCATCAGGCTCCGCCTCATAGAACGGACAGCGCCCATAACGGAAAAAATAAAATCGAAAAAGGCGCTTTACGTGATTTCCGACAATTTCCTGCGGTTCTGGTTCACATTCATCTACCCCAACAAAAGTTATCTGGAGGAGGAAAACTACCAAAAACTTCGCGAACTGATAAGCGCAGGGTTCAATGCTTTTGTCGGCAGGGCCTTTGAAGGCGTTTGCATGCAGTTCCTCTGCCGCCTAAAAAGCAAAGGCGGCATAAGTTTTGACCGCGCCGGCAGGTGGTGGGGCGCCAAGAGGACGGAATCGGGCGAGAGGGAAACCGCGGAGATAGACATCGTGCTATTGGAAGGGGATTTTAAGATTATCCTGTGCGAATGCAAATGGAAAAACAATGTCAATGCGGCTGAAATTGCAAAAACAATCGAAGGAAAAGCGGAACTCGTAATGTGGAATGCGGCCTTGAGGAAAGATGAGTATCTGATTTTTGCAAAAAGCTTTTCCAAAAAAATAACCGAATTCAACGGCAGGAAAACGCGGTGCTACGACATCCAAGACATGGAAAAGATGCTGCGCGACTGACACCCGATAGCCATGCATTGCCTCTTATCTTTTCATTTACCAACCTGCCGGCATTTTGGCTAATCCGTTTTTCAAAACCCACACAGGCGCTTGACGTGAACGGCGACGTGAATGTATCCTCGCAAACAGCAAGGGTGAGCATTGGCGGCACAGCGATGTACAAGACTGCGGCAGGCGAACTAGTGATATCAACATAGCAGCATTTGCCCGCAAGGCCGGTCGATTTGGCGGCTTCGCTACGCTTTTATACAAGCTAGAGGCAATATAGAACTGAAAACCCATGAGGTTCGGCAAGATTATTTTAGTTGGAATAATCCTCCTGCTCGCAACATCGGCAAGCGCGGCAACATACTACGTCGATTTTGAAAACGGGAATGATAATAGCAACGGGCTGACCCAAGCGACAGCATGGAAGCATGCCCCCGGGGATGCTTTTGCAACTGAAAGGCCACTTTCAGCAACGCTTAACGCAGGGGATGTAGTGCAATTTCGGGCGGGAGCGGCATACAAAGGGAGCATTTCAATGAAATTCAATGGGGCTGTCGGCAACCCGATAACATACAAAGGGGAAGGATGGGGGGAAGGCAAGGCGATAATCGATGGCTCGGAGACTTTAACAGGATGGACAAGATGCGCTTCAATGCGGGAGTGCGCGGACAATCCAGACTGGCAAAACATCTATTACCTTTCGGTGCCTTCCGTCACAGACGCATTTTCAACTTTTTTATTCGAAGGGGATTCGTTCCTGAACTTTGCGCAGGATCCTAACCCGAGCGACCCGTTTTTTTATGATGATTACAAGGAATTCTGGAAAATAAACAATGCGCAGATGACTGCCACCTCAATTTACGACCCGATCCATTTCAACCAAAGCGAGAGCAATTACTGGGATGGGGCATACGTCCTTGTGTGGAGGATCCCGAATTTGGTTGATGTGCGCAAGATAGCCTCTTTTAACCCAGCCACAAGCACCATCACATTTGATGTGCTTGGGGGAAACCCATATACTGACAAAGATGAATATTACGCAGTAATAAACAGCATCCATGCCCTCGACAGGGCAGGCGAATACTATGTTGACGAGGACACAAAAAAAATCTACCTCTGGCCGCAAAATGCTGCAAGCATCACAGAGAACTCAATATCAATGTCAAAAAGGGGATACGGCATAGATTTATACAATCGCAATTACATTACAATCAGCGGGTTTGAAGTCAAGAAACAGGCAGGCAACCAGTTGAGGGATGGTGTAGGAATAGGCACAATCAATGGGAGCGGTTCAAATGTTCTGGGCGCCACCATAAAAGGCAATTATATACATTTAATCACCCATGGGTCATATTCAGGATATGGGGGGATATACCTCTATCGCCCGCAAGGCGCCCTTGTGGAAAACAACATGCTTGAATTACTGTCAAGAACAAGGGGAATTTTCCTCGCAAGCGGTTTGGACTCAAAAGTGAAAAATAATGTGGTGACCAAAAGCGGTGCAACAAGCATCAGTTATTATACAATGAACAATAGCCAGATACTCGGCAATAAAATTTCTGATTCCATGGGCGGCCATGCCAACGGAATTACAATTTATATTGATAGCAAGGATATCCTGACAGCCAACAATGTAGTGCTCAACAGCACAAACCCGCTCACGTTCCAGGATTCGGAAAACCTCACATTTTACAGCAATGTCTTTACGGGATGCTGCACCAATGTAGCCAACAGCTGGGGGAAAAACAGAGGCACAATACTTTTCCTAAACAACAATTTCCTCAAAAGCAGCAACCATTATGCAGTGCAATCAGACACAAGCGACACAACTGCAATCGATGCGAACACTCTTGCACTCTCATTCAAAAACAATATAACGGATGGTGGCGGAAGGACCAATCAAAACAACGGCCAATACAACCTCTACACAGGGCTTGCATGGAACCAGAAGCCAAGATATGGCTGGGCGCTAACTGAAGGGGAAATTGACTGGAGCACCCGCGATGCGCATGAAATATTTACAGATTATGATAACAGCAATTTTGATCTCAGACAGGGTTCGCCTGCAATAAATGCCGGAACCGATGTTCTAAACGACCTCACATCCGCAGGGGTCATTTCCAGATTCCCTGACTTTGACTTTTCCAAAGACATCAAAGGAAATGTGCGGCCGCAAGGCACTGCATGGGATATCGGCGCGTATGAATTTGTTTCAGGCTCGCCACACACAAACCAGAATCCAACAGTTACAATCATAGCCCCCCTTAAAGGAGCTTTATACAGCGCTCCTGCGGCAATCAC
>DUGC01000069.1 GCA_013331625.1 Candidatus Iainarchaeum sp.
TTTCAATTATGAAGGAATCCCCGCGTATCGTTGATGTGTAATCAGGGCTCGCGTAGCCATTGATCGGGTATGTATACCATAGCCTTCCCACATATATCCCGTTTCCCACTTCCTCCAAAAGCTCCTCTTGGCTAAAATCCCCCTTTTGGACGCAGATGTTTGTGCCGTGTATTCCGGGCTCTGAGCCATAGCTGCGCTCAAGCCCGCCCCGGAATCCGTTGAGTGGCGCAAATGCACTCCACTCCTCTTTCTTTTTGCTGTAATAATCATTTGAAAGAAAATTTTTGAGCATTCCCCCCTTTATAATCTCGGTCCTTTTTGTGGGCAACCCCTCATCTGTATATGCTTTCGACCCTATCTCGCCTCGGGCCCTTGGCTCATCTGAGACGCTCAAGGCCTCCACAGCAACTTTCGTGCCGATTTTTCCCATGAACGGGCTTGCATTGAAATCAATTGAGGAGAGCGCTACATCAAAGCGGCTGTAAAAGAGGTCTGCCACGACTCCCTGACTGAGCACCACCTTGTATTCCCCGCTTTCAAGTTTAGCGGGCTTTTGNNGAGCCGAAAGAGGTGCCTGTTGCATTTTCTTTTCCCTCAAGGCTTGTTGTGAGGCTTGCAAATGCCTTCGTGTTCTGCTCGCCTGCAAACACGCCTTTTGAGCTTGCAATGGAAAATGCGGAAGCGATGAGGTCAAGTTCCCCTGTAATGTTGATGCCGCCTGAAAATCCGCTTTCCTTAAGCGTGGTAAATGCCCCCTCTATCATGTCGTATGCTTTCCTGATCCCCTGTTCCTCGCTCCCCTTGATTATCTTCAAGTCCGAAAAATTCCCCCCCTTTCCGCCCTTCATGGGCTCAGGCAAAGAATGGAAGTCGGTGTCGAGTACTGCCGATTCTGCTGCCTTGTCATATGCCTGCCTGAATGAATCCTTCCCAAGGCCTGAATCGGCTGCCCCAAATCCCTGCTTTCCATCCTTGAAAAGAATGCGCACGCTCAGGCCAAAGCCCTCCTCGCTTTTTGGCTCTTCAAGCCCGTTGCTCGGTATCAGTGAGTGATAGCCGATCCTGTACACATTATGCCTATTAGAGGAAACATAGCTTTCCGCCTCCTTCACTTCATTTTGCCGTGTGCAATATTCCAGCAGTTCACGCGAAGCGGACTTCAGTTTTGCAAGCGCGATCATTTCATTCCCTCTCCCCTGTGATGTTTGCCTTGAGCCTCAGGTGCGGGCCGCCGTTCCCGACCCTCATTGTCTGCATGGGCGTGCCTTTCCCGCAGTTTGGCACGTTGAAGAGCTTCACGTCATCTGCCGCCTCTATGCTCATGAAGAGGTCGCGTGAATCGTATTCAATGCCCGCATTCCTGTATAATTGCCCGATTTCCCCGTTCTCAATGCGAAAGCACTTCCAGCACGTGATATTGAAGTTCTGCCTGCTCTCCCCAATTGAAGGTGTCTTTTCCCCCACTATGTAATACCCGTCGCGCGTATCTTCTATGATCTCTTTTGCGCCCCAGCTCCCTGCCTCAAAGTATGTATTGCTCATGCGTATGAGCGGCATTCCCTGCGCTGATGATGCCCTCATGTGGCCGTTCGGCTTTTGCCCAAGTATCTGCGCGGTCTCGCGCGAATTCATGAATTCGCGCAAAACCCCCTTTTCAACATTCACAACTTTCCTGCCCGCAGTCCCTTCATCGTCAAATGCGTAGTTTCCATACCCCTCAATTTCGGGGTTTGAAATAACCGTCATCTCCTCTGAGCCGACCCTTTGCCCAAAAAGGTTCTCGGAAACATTGTTGAACCACCATGCCCTTCCTGCCCATGCTGTTTCCCTCTTGAGCGCGCGGTCCGCTTCGCTTGGGTGGCCGCATATCTCATGGCTCAAAAGCGTATTGAACCACGGGTCAGTGACAACAACAGCATCCTTCACGGGCTTTATGGCCGGCGCATTTGAGAGCTCAACGGTGCCTTGGGCGATGAAACGGGCAAAATCCTCAATGCTTTTCCCGTGGGAATTTTCCCCTTCAAGCGCCTCAAGGCCTTTTTGTTCGCTGATCCATTCATGGTAAGTTTCATTCGCCTTGCCTTTTGCCGCAACGTACACTGATGGCTCGGTGATTGTCCTTGTCTGCTCTATTAAAGAGCCTTCGGAGCTTGCAAAAATTTTCCTGGACACAAATGAAAGTATGGAGATGCTGTTTGTTGCAATGCCGCCAATTTTGGAAATTTCAGCCGACAGGCCCTCTGCGCGCTTCACGAATTCCTCGACAGGCGTTTCAAGCGGGCTTTTGCGGAAAACCGAGTGCCATTCCTTTTGCACTATCGGGATATTTGCAAAACTTTCCGAGTAAAGGCCCTTCCCCTCTTTTGGGAATTTCCTCATTTCCTTTTCCTTCATTGCTGAATTTGCCTTTGCCCTCTTTAGCGCTGTCCCGAGCAGCTCTTTTGCTGCCCTTTCAATGCCTTCAAAATCCTTTATCCCAAGGCTCTTTCCCGCAAAGCCGCCGGCAACAATTTTCTTGCCCCAAAATACCCTCACGCCGATGTCAGCGCCAAAATCCCTTGCAGCTCCCTTCGCATTGCCGTCAAGGGCGCTTGCAGCAAGGCCGTTTGTGATTTCAAGGCGCAGGTCTGCAAGGGCGGGCCTGTTTTTAGCCCGGAATTTCTGCACCGCGGCAAAAACACCATCCTTGGCCTCGGTGGCCTTTTCAACCGGTAGCAGGAAGTCCTTGGTCATTTTTTCAACACCGTTTGCTTTCACGCTGCTTTTGCATCCAATTCCAAAAATCAGTCCATATAAATGAAGCCAATAAGGGAATAAATAGGTTGCCCCGTGCCTGCAAACTTTGCCCGCTTTTCCCATTCACCCAGGTTCCACAGCCCGCTCGAGCATGCGGATCGTGTTTGCCAATAGCAGCGGGCCTATGAGAAAGCCAAATACCCCAAAGACCGTGATGCCCCCAATCACTCCAAGAAGCATGACAAAAGGGTGGATGCGGGATTTGGACCCGACCCAGTATGTGTAGAGCAGCGACTCGATCCCGACCGATATTATCAGCCCTGTGACCGTAACGCCAATCATCGTGTCATACCTGCCGCTCACAAGGTAGAATATTGCAAGCGGCCCCCAGATCGTCAACGGGCCAAAGCCGGGGACGAATGCGAAAATGAAGAGCGCTGTCGCCAAAAGGAGATAGGCCTCAACCCCTGAGAGGTAGAAACCTGCAAATGCCACGATGGCCTCGAGGAGCGCAATCACAAGGGTTCCAAACAATATTGTGTGTGTTGTCCCGTCAAGCTCTTTGATCACCCTGCCTTTGTTCTTCACAGGGATGTATCTGGCAAGCCCTTTTGCAAGGTTGTCCCAGTCGCAGAGGAAGTAGTATAACCCTAAAACCGTTATTAGCAATCCTGTNNCAACCGGGCTTACATTGAGGCTTTGCAAGATACCATTGTTCAAAATCCCGTCCAGCAGGTTTGTGATATCTGTGTCCGTCAGGGCCACTGTTGCCTGGTTTATCAGCGCTGTGCCTATCACTGCAAGTGGTATGAGTATGAGCACTATAACAAGTGCTGTTGAAATGAGTGATGCGGCCCAGACGGGAAGCCGCTTTTCCAAAACTACGTGCACAGGCCTTGCCATGTATGCAAGGATGTATGCAGATACTATGGCGACCACAAATGGCCTGACAAGGATTGCCGTAAGTGCAAGCAGCCCGATGATAAGTGCCCAAAAAAGATACGTGCGGAGCCGGCGGCGGTTGTATACGATCATTATAATTGCCGGCGGGATGTTGATGGCTTTACCCTGAGCTGGCTGGTGCAGGGTTATCAGTAACCCCCCGGCGCCTGCTCATCTCTTTTTTCGCAGCACCGGCAGTTTCGTGACGGGGTTTTCAATGACCTCAAAGCCTTCAGGCATGTCCACAGGCGTCCGCTGGTCCTTGCTGAAGTAATAGAGGATCTTCTTGTTCTTGCCGCCGATTGTCGTATTGAGGAAGTACTTGATCCCCTTGCTGTTCGTATGTTCGTAAACCATATACAATATACGCCCCCAAAATTTATAAATCTGAAACCGCGGTTAATCGCAACACATTAAGGAGTGGCTTTTCAGATGGGTTTATATTACCCCCGCGGGCTGTTCACGACTCCGAGGTGCTGGGCCGAACATCCTTTATTGTTCCCACATCATCAGTTCAGGATCCTGGCAGTACCTTGTGCCATTGCTGAGTTCCCCAAGTCTTTTGACTTCTTTTCCTGTCAGCTCAAAATCAAAAATATCCGCGTTCTCATCAATCCTTTCGAAATCCTTTGATTTTGGTATTGGTATTATGCCAAGGTCAATATTCCAGCGCAGCACGATCTGCGCGGGGGTCTTATTGTGTTTTTTAGCAATCGCTGTGAGGGTTTTATTGCCGAGGTTGTGGCCGCGCATGAGCGGGCTGTAGGAAACAAGCTGGATCATTTTGCCCCTGCAGTAATCGAGGAGCTCTTTTTGGTAGAGGAATGGGCTGAACTCAACTTGATTCACCGCTGGGACAACGCGCGAATTTTTTGAAAGCGTTTCAAGGTGCGTGATTGTGAAGTTGCTCACCCCAATTGAGCTTGCAAGCCCTTCCTGCACGAATTCTCCCATGGTTTCCCATGTATCAATTGAGCGTGATACCGGCCAGTGTATCAGGTAGAGGTTGACATGGTCAAGGCCGAGCCTTTGCAGGCTGCCTTTGAGCGCCCTGCGGGGGTCATCGTGCTCATCATTGCATATTTTTGTGATCACGAAAATGTCGTTGCGCTCAAGGCCCAGCTCATTGATTGCCTTGCCGATGGCTTTTCCCACTTGCGCTTCGTTCCTATACGCGGATGCGGTATCAACCATGCGGTATCCCTTTTCGATGGCATGGAATACCGCGTCCTCGCAAGCCCTCCCCCGCAGCTGCCATGTCCCGATCCCCAGAGCTGGCATGCGGGACGCATCATTGAGCGGTATTTGCGAGCCTATCCTGAAATTCGGCATATTGGATTATCCCTCAAAGTTGTTAAAAGGGAATTTGCAAAAAAAACGCCAAGCTCTGTATTAAAATTATTTCATTTTAATTTTCGGTATGGATAAGCGGTTCAGGGCGGAAATAGAATCGGTTTTGTCGCGCTCCCCGCTGCCCTGGGACTTAAAGCATGCAAAGCTTACATTGAAATGGGTGAAAAAGCTGGTGCCTCCTGTAAATGAAGCCATCAGGATTGCCGCGCTCTGCCATGACATTGAGAGGGCGGTTGACGGGAAAACGGAAATGGGCCTTAAGGACATTTCCGCACTTGCGATTTTCAAGGGCATGCATGCAAAAAGGTCCGCAGAAATCACGGCCGGACTTATGGTAAAGCATGGCTATCCAAAAAGCATGGCTGATGAGGTATCGCGCCTGATTTCCCTGCATGAATCGGGCGGGGACCGTGAATCTGATATGCTGTGCTCTGCCGACAGCCTTGCCTTCTTTGAATACAATGTCCCCCTCTATCTGGCGCGCTATGGTGAAGAGAGGACAAGGGAAAAAATCAGGTTCATGTACGGGCGGCTTGGCGCAAAGGCAAGGGCACTTTGCAGGAAAATGGAATTTGCTGACGGGAAAATCGCTGTTTTATTCTCCCGCTCCATCGCGGGCATTTAACCGGCAGGCTGGGGGTTATCGCCTTTTCATGTAAAATTCCTTTTTTTCCTGCGGGAGTTTTTCAATTGCGTAGCGCAGCATGGTGCGCGGCATTTTGGCATGGTGTTTTTTCAAGAACTTCTCCTCAGCTTCCGGATTGCGCTTCCCGACTTCTCGCAGCATCCACCCTGCGGCCTTGTAAATGAGCTCATGGCTGTCTGTTAGCAGCATTTTTGCTATCCTTAAAGTGTCATCATACTGCCCTATCTTTATAAATGCAAAAGTTGAGATGATTGCAATGCGGCGCTGCCAGAGGTTTTTTGATCTTGCAAACCTGTACAAAATTTTCCGTCCGGATTTTTTCCCAAGCAGGTATTTTCCTGCGATCTTGTCTGCCGAAAGGTCCACAAGGTCCCAGTTGTTTGCACGGGAAGAATTTTTGATGTAAAAGTCAAAAATTCTTTTTTTTTCCTTGTCATTGCCGGCATTGAACTTGTGCACGAGTATGAGAAGCGCGCAAAGCCTCCCCTCGTGCATTTTCGAGCGCAAGAGCTCTTTGACCTCGCCCGGCCTGAGGCTGGAATACTTTTTTGCAATGGCCCGTGTCTTTGGCACAGTGATGCCGTAAAAAATGTCGCCTTCGCCGTATTCCCCTTTTCCCGTCCTGAAAAAACGCTGGAGGACCTTCGCTTTTTTTACGTCGGCGGCTCTTTTCAATTCCGCGCGCAGCCCGGCTAATTTGTCGGCCATGAATGAAGTAACTCCTGCAATCATTTATAATCCTGATTTGCGGTGGTCTCAGGCATATTGAATCGCCTGCTCGAATCAGCCCAGTTGCAAAAGCCGCAATTTTTCCCGTGTGGCGGAAGGGTGCCATCTAGCGCCTCAATGCCCTCCCTGAATAGTTTCCGGCCATTTTCAGTGTCCAGTGGCACTTTGACGATTCATTACTCCAGCTTGCAAGGATAGGGTCAAAAAGCTCAATCCGCAAGGTTAAACCCATGCTGAATGATCCTGCGCCTGCAGTCAGGGCATGTGCCGCGCGCGTTCTGGGCTGATTTTGGGGCAATTGATTGCATTGAGACAATAGAAAAAATGGTATCTGATCCATTTCCAGTAGTACGGACTGCTGCCTATGATGCTTTGATACATCTTGAGGCCCTGCGCAATAAATTGCAGGAGAGGAAAAAATAGCCAACAAGCCATTTTTTATTCCCTCCACCCATAATTTTCTTGAATGCAAACGGATGCCCTCTCTGGTTTTGACTCGGCAGTGAAAGCGATTTCAAAGAGCAGCCGCGTCGCCCTCATCCACGACCTTGATGCCGACGGCATTTCAAGCGGGGCAATCACCTACAATGCGCTAAGGGTTTTGCGCGGCAAAAAGCCAGAGCTCCTGATAACGCAGACCCATAAGACCACGCAGATACTTCCGCAGAGCATGAAAAAAATCAGGTCTAAAAAAATTGATGTAGCAATTATAGTCGATTTCGCCCTCGACCAGAGCCCGCAGTCGCTAAAAGAGCTTGGGCAGGTATGCAAAACCGTTTTGGTGATAGACCACCACAAGGATTATGGCTATCCGCAGAATGAAAGGACATTCATAATAAAGCCGCAGCACTTCTCGCAAGTAGAGCCGAGCAAATATCCAACATCAAAGCTTGTCTTCGATTTATTTTCACGGCATGTCGACCTCTCCGCATATTGCTGGATCGCAAGCATTGGCCTTATGGGGGACAACCAGCTTGGACAGTGGCGCGATTTTGTCGGGGAAAGTGCAAAGGCAAGCGCTAGCAGCGTTGAGCAGCTTTCAAAGTGCGTTGATATAATCACCGCGATTGAAACACTTGCCCCCAAAAAACTCAATGAGCTGCTGCTTTTCATAGCAAGTTCCACGGGGCCTCAAAAGATTCTCGCGTCAAAATATGCCGGCTATCTCAAAACCATGGATAAAAAACTCGATTCCCTTTTTGAAAAATTCAAAAAAGAAAAGGAAATCCTCGAAAAGCAGGGGCTGGTGTGGTTTGAGTACAAGAGCAAGGACAACATCAAGTCCGCGCTGATAAATAAAATCAGCAATGAGCTCTACCCTGGCCTTACAGTGATCTGCGTACAGGATTCAGGGAAAAATACCGTGAGCTTTTCGGCGCGCAGGCAGGATTTCAAGGTCAAGGCAAATGAGCTTTTGGAAAACGCAGTGAGGGGCTTTGAGAATGCGGGCGCGGGCGGGCATGTGCCTGCCGCTGCGGGTAAAATAATGAAAAAGGACCTCTCAGAGTTCAAGGCGAGAGTAATCGAGCTGCTCGGTTGACCCTTCTATTACCGTTAGAGGCAGCTCCATTGACACCCTTTTGCCTTTTATTTTTACTATCATTCCGGGCGAGCCCACCACTGTGCAATCTGAAGGCACATCCCTCATCATGATGAAAGTTCCGGCGCCTATTTTTGCCCTATCGCCGACTTTGATGGGGCCAAGGAGCGTTGCGCCTGTTCCGATGAGTACACCATTCCCTATTGTGGGGTGGCGCTTTCCGCGGTGCTTGCCTGTGCCGCCCAGTGTCACGTTGTGGAAGATCACGCAGTTCCCGCCGATCTGCGCGGTTTCCCCGATCACAACACCCGCGCCGTGGTCGATGAAGAAGGATTTGCCAATTTGCGCTCCCGGATGCATCTCAACCCCGCTCCACACCTTGAGGATATTTGCCAGAAGGCGCGGCAGGATGGGCACGCCTGCCAAGTGGAGCGCATGCGAGATGCGGTGGCACGCAATTGCATGGAATGGTGTGTGGTTTATGAGCGCATCGATCCTTCCTTTGGCTGCCGGGTCGTTTGCCATGACAGCATCAAGGTCGGATTTGATTAGGTCAAATAGCTCCATGCTCCCCCTAATTAATTTCTTTTTTGTCATTTAAAAAGAAAATGGATGTGTTATGGCCGCGATTTTTTCTATTTTTCCAGATATTTCACTTTCCCCAAAAAATACGGCTGGCCCTCGATCGCATACGCTTCGAAATCCCCCTTTTCCCCAATAAGAGGGCTTATCACGCCTTCATGCAATATGTCGCTGCCGTGCGATATTGAATTCATGGATGGCATTACGATAAGGCTTTTCCTGCCAAATTTTCCTTTGAGGAAGCACTTGAATGTTTCGCGCTTGACGCCATCGGAAATCGTTATTGCGGGGTGCTGGTGGCCGATTATTAGTGTTTTTGCCTTTTGCAAAACCTTTGTTGGGGGCATCTTGTCTCCGTGGACAAAAAGGATTTTTTCCTTCTCCAAAAAGTAGTGCCCAAAAAGCCCTGCGCCGCATGCGTCTGCTATCGGCTGCAATATCGCATCGTGGTTCCCCTTCACCAAAATGACTTTTTTACAATGCCTTGCAAGCAGCTTTATGAGTTCACATGCCTCTTTCCTCTCCTGCCCAAAAATCTTCCCGAACCCGTGCTTGAGGTCGCCATTGATGAGGATTGTTTCTATTTCCATCCTGCCGAGCGCCGGCAATATCCTCTCATTTAGCCTTTTGCATATTTCATCAAAGTTCACGCGCGGCACGAATATCCCTTGGATGTTGAGCATCTCCTCGCTTCCCAGCTGCAGGTCGGTGATTGCAAGCAGCCTTGCCGATGGCACCCAGAGCGCAAGGTCGGCGATCCCAATTCCCTTTAGGATTTCCATATAGAAGAACAGTTGGGAGGGTTTTTATAATTCTTAGAGTACATACTAGTTAGGTGGTTTAGTGGAAAAAAACATTACTCTGCAGAAAGTTTACGATAAGGTTTCAAGGATTGAGGAGCGCTTGGCAAGGCTCGAGAAGAAAGTGGTGCCTGAAATCCGGCTTGGTAACAGGGAGGCCAAGGAATTAGAGCGGATCAGGCAGGAAATCAGGGGAGGCAATACTATTTCTGAAAAAGAGCTTTTTTCAATTCTTTCGCAGTGATGTAACTTGGCATTTGAACTGGTTCCTTCAAAGAGAATATTGAAAGAATTGGGGAAACTTGAATCCAGCCAAAAAACAAAGCTTCTAGACTTATTTCTCAAGCTCAAAGTTGATCCTGTCCCTGCTGGCGAATTCAATGTGCTGAAGCTGACTGGTTGCACATGTACATATCAGATTAGAATACAAAAAATACGTGTAATATATGACGTTTACTGGGAAGAAAAAAGGATTGAGATCCTCAAGGTAGAGGGGCGTAAGGGTAGAACTTACAAGGATTTTTAATCACCGCCGGATTCCTTTTGTTCCTTCTCCCCGATCTTTCCCATGATCTGCGAGTGCATCCTTTTTATGAACGCGAGGCGGTCTTCAATGCGCATCATGTCCATATGCCCCTGCATTGCAATGTTCCATGCAAAAGGGCTCGGCGTCCCTGAATTGAGCTGCCTTACCTTGATCTGCCCCGCCCGCTATTGGAGGCATACTACTAATTCCGCCTGTAATGATTATATTTGGTGGCCCTGAGGTTGATTTTTGTGGATAGGTAATAGGGGTAAGTTCTGTGATTTTTTAATAATATCTGGTTAGTTTATGCATTGAGCGCCCAGATCATGTAGTTGAGGTAGGCTGCAAACGAAACCCAGAGTAGGTATGGGAGAAGGATTAATCCTGCCGGGCGTGAAATTCTATAAAACAGTGCTATTGTTGCCGCAATCGAGAGCCAGAGCAGGCCGATCACGGCCAAGGCAGCCAAAATATTGTGCAAGCCGAAAAAAGCTATCGACCAGAGCACATTGAGCGCCAGCTGCAATCCAAAAACAAGGATCGTATTCCTGCTCTTTTGTTTTTCTCCCGCCGTGTTCCACATGAGGTAGAGCGCCACTCCCATGAGGGCATAAAGGAGTGTCCACACAGGGGAAAAAACCCATGCCGGCGGCGTGAGAACGGGCTTTGCGAGCGCGCCATACCACTGCGGAATTGATGGGATCGTGAAAACCGCGCCGGTTATGCCTGCCAGCTCGCAGATGAAAATTGAGGCGATGAGCCTTTTCCATTTGATTTGCTGCATGTCAATTTAGACTCAGTTGTGGAATAAAATTGTTGCGCTTTTTGGGCTTTACTGGTTTAATAGCCCAAAAGGGGCTTATGCAAGGGAAGTCTTTTCAAATATTTTTTGCATTAAATGCCTTATATGCTATATG
>DUGC01000045.1 GCA_013331625.1 Candidatus Iainarchaeum sp.
GTCTGTGACCGGTGGTTGTTTAATTCAAAGCGCCTTTGCAATCTCCTCGCGCACCTTTTGCCCCTGCATGCCCTCAAGCTCGCTGTCCTTTGCAACAGTATAATCTTTGAGCGGATCCGTTGCGGCGTCGAGTTCCTGCTCTGTTGCATAATCAACCTTGTTCACTGCAACAATGATCTTCCTTCCCGCAAACCTCTCTTTTGTGTGCGAGAGCAAGGAGAGCTGCTCTTGGAGCGTGTAGCCGCACGCTAGTGTCGGGTCGATTATGAACACGATGAGCGTTGCAAGGTGCTGGATTGCGGCCAGCGCCTTTTTTTCAACTGCATTGAGCTCAGTCCTGTCAAGAAGGCCGGGGGTGTCGAGCACCTGTATTCGCCGGTATTTGTGCTCAAAATAGCCTGTATTGATCTGCTTGGTTGTAAATGCATAAGGCGATATTTTTGCGCTCGCGCCGGTGAGCCTTTTTAGCAAAGTGGTCTTGCCGACATTCGGGTAGCCTGCAAGCACCACTGTGGGCGCGTCAAAATCTATTGCGGGCAGCTCGCGCATCGCCTTTGAGTCCACCTTGAGCTCTTTTAATACCGGGCCCAGCTTTTTCATGACAGAGCTCACGCGCCCCTGATATGCGTTTAGCGCGGAATTTGCCTCGGAGATCGAGATTGCGGTATAGCAGTTGTGCGCGTAGACAAAGCGCAGCCTCTTTATTATCCTCGCGCTTGCAGAGACATTTGAAAGGTTCGTTTTCAGGCGCGGGGTGTTTGCAAGGATCCCTATAAGGTCCAGGTAAAAAGGGTCAAGCCGCTCAAGGTGGGGAAAGAGTTTTGCAAGGTCGGTGAGCTTTTTTTGCAAAAACTCGCCAAAGGTCTGTATCTTGAGCGCATTGAGCCTGCGGATGACTTTTATCGGCGGGATCCCCCTGCGGCTAACGCTCACCTTTGAAGTTATGCTGAACGCCTGTTCCAATAGCTCATTTGCGCCGGGAAAATAGTTCTCGTCGGGCCGCTCTCTGCTACCCTTATTTAAATGTTTTTTAGTCTTTTTCATAGTAATCGCAAGTCATGGCGTGATCCCATTTTTAGGGATAGCCATCATGCCAACCGACAAAACGGTTGTTGTCCATTAAGGTCATTTAAACATGGTAAATACAATATAAAAGGGGTTGGAATGGGTTTTAGCGGTTTTTTGAATAATTTCTATTCGGGCGACTATAAAAGGTATATGATCGTCCCTGCAAGCCTGCTAGTCATATTTCTTTTCCTCATTTTCGTATTTCCGACTGTAAAGCAGGGAATTGACCTCAAGGGCGGGACAAATATCATGATCAGGGCTGATAAGCCCCTTGAAGCCCGCCCGCTATATAATGCCCTGATTTCCTCATATACCCTAACCGACCTGCAGATCAACCCCATTTCCTCGCCTGCAGGATATGGCTTATTCATCCAATATTCAGAAAACACGCCCCTTGTGCAGGCCAAATCGCTCCTTGAGCAGTCAAAAGCTTCTCTAACTTCAGACCCCCAGAGGGCAATAGCGCTTGCAAGGGAATCGGTGTCTTTTTCCTCGCAGTTCTCGCCTTCAGAAATTCCGCAGGGCGCAAGCGCGCAGGAAGCAGTGGCTGCAGCAGAGGGCGCGCTGGTGAATGCCGGCCAGGCTTTTGACACGGGTGTCCAGAACATCATTTCACAAACATATGGCTTAGGGCCCGACCTCAAGTACCAGAAAACAATCATAGGGCCATCGCTTGGAAAGGCGTTTTACTCCCTTGGCCTGCAGGTCATGCTCATGGGGCTGTTTTTGCTCTCGCTTGTCATATTCCTCTATTTTCGGGAAATACTCACTTCAGTCACGGTGATTGGAGCTGCGGTATTCAACATCATCGGTGCCCTTGCATTCATGGCACTGCTCTCAATCCCTGTTTCACTCACAACAATCCCCGCGCTCCTCATGCTCATAGGCTACAGTGTTGACACTGAAATCGTGATGAGCTCAAGGGTGCTGAAGCGAAAGGAAACCACGGCAAAGCAGAGGATGAACGAATCACTCATAACAATACTTACAATGGGGAGCACTGCGGCGGTAGCTGTGGGCATCATGGCCCTGCTTTCATATTTTGCACAGATAAATGTGATATTTGACCTCTCTATCGTGCTGTTCTTCGGCCTTCTTGCAGACCTCATCTCAAGCACGATGCTCAACGCGCCCCTCATCCTTTCACAGGCTGAAAAAGAGGAGGGGCACGCATGAGGGCGCTTCTTTCAAACTGGAGGATACTGCTCTTTTTGGCCGCCCTTGCCCTTGCAGTGTTTTTGGTGGCCGTGCAGGGGCCGCAATACGGCCTTGAGTTCACGGGAGGGACGTATTTCCAGATAAAGCTTGAAAACCAGCTCCCGGCAGATGACATGGAGCGCGTGGTTTCCCTCATTGGCCGCAGGATTGATGCGTTCGGCCTGAGGGATTCAAGGGTCAATTCCATGGGGGATGATCTTGTAGGGGCGCAGATAGCAGAAACCAACCCTGATAAGATTGCCGAGCTTGAGGCGCTTATACGCACGCAGGCAAAGTTTGAGGCCATGATGGATGGCAATGTGCTGTTTTTAGGCTCGGACCTCAAGCAGATTTCAAAGGACCCTTCTGCAGGTTATGGCATAAGCGAAGTGCAGGGCGGGGTTGAGTGGAGGCTGCCGTTTGTCCTGAGCCAGAGCGCTGCGGAAAAGTTCTCAAAAGGCATCTTCCACAAGTGCACGGCTGTGGGCTTTGAAGGCTCTAAGACGAAATATGACTGTGCCAAGACTTATTTTTTCATTGACAGGCCATCTGACGGCGTGATAATAATCCCGCGTGATGTGTACGCTTCTGATAGCGAACTCATGCCAAAAGGCAATCCATCCGAGAGCATCCCGGAAGGCCTCACTGTTGAAGAGCTGATGAGGAATGCGGGCCTTCCTTTCATAGTGCTGGATTCAAACGGCCTCACGCAGGCACAAACCGCACAATTGCAATCGCTTGCATCCGCGGCAAAAAGGGCAATAGTGCCTGCAGGATCCCCAAAAGAACTTACAGACACCCTCGCCTCCCTTGGATATAAAATCTCCGAGGTTGGCGCCGCACAGGGCATCCCGTGGACATGGATGGCAAGCGGGGCACGGCAGGCAATAGAGGTCACGCCCGAAATTGCAGGCCTTGAACCTTACATTGAGAATGTAAACAATGCAACGATTTATTCAAGCCTCTACATCCGCGGTTATGCAATTGACATGAAGGCCGGACAGGCAGATTTGCGCAACCTGCAGATACTGCTGGAAACCGGCTCGCTGCCGATAGGCATTGAGAGCGTTTCGCGCGAAACAATATCCCCTTCTCTCGGAAAGGACTTCCTGACAACAACCGTAATCATCGGCATTGCCGCAATCGTTGCTGTTTCACTGCTCATATTCCTTCGCTACCGCAGGCTCTACCTTTCCCTGCCTGTGATATTTGTCGGGATAAGCGAAGTCACCATTACTGCAGGGGTTGCAATACTGCTTGGGATCCGCTTTGACCTTGCAAGCGTTACCGGCATTATAGCTGCCGTGGGAACCGGCCTCAATGACCAGATCGTGATACTTGATGAGCTGCTAAAGGGCGGCACAGAAGTGGTCGAGGTCAGCTATGCAAACAGGCTCAAGAGGGCATTTTTCATCGTGGTTGCCGCAGCCGCAACCACAAGCGCGGCACTTGCCCCGCTCATACTCTTCTCCTCGCAAGGCTTTGGCAAGCTCGCAGGCTTTGCGATAACAGAAATACTGGGGATAATTGTAGGCGTTCTTATCAGCAGGCCGGCATTTTCAATAATAGCTGAATATATTTTGCGCATGGTAAAGAAAGCGTGAAAACACTCATTCACGCGTCAGGCGCTCTTGGCAATATGGCGGTATGCCTATTTTTGGAAATTATTTTTTTATGCCTTCTTTTCGCAACTGTCACATTCTATCAACAACGAGGGCATATAGCATGTAAAGCGCTGCAAGGCCGACAAGAATGTATATTATCTTTGCAATAACTGATCCTGCCCCGAATATTGCAGCCACTGCGTCAATGTCCATAATGCCTACAAGCGCCCAGTTAAGGCCGCCGATTATGAGCAGCACCACTGACACGGTCCATGCCAGATTACGTTCCATCATATCGCCTCCGAATAACTGCCGGATTTATGTAGATGTCATAATATATTTGTGCATACGAAATATTTATGGATTTGGAATGCGGCAGCAGTTACGGTGAACGATCATTTTTACGGAGCAGCCTTATTATAAACCGTAACTCCTCAAGGTTTA
>DUGC01000044.1 GCA_013331625.1 Candidatus Iainarchaeum sp.
TTTACAAATATCCCTTCCTCAACCCTATAGCCCGGCATCGGCGTGTACCTGATCTTGAGGCCATTCCTTTTCAGGACATTGTAGAATTCGAAAGTACTTTCACGGCTGTGAGCAGTGTAAGGCGAAAAAGCAGCCTGCCTTTGCTGCCTGAACTTTTCGTCAAAAATGTAATTGTCAATGAATTTTTTGGTGGCATAAAGGGTCGTGTATCCGATCACCTTGCCCTGCAGGTCATTGACTGCAATGTGCAGGTAAGGAGTATTTGCCTCACCTACTTTGCTTAGATTTTTTAGAAATTTCCGGAGATCGGGTATGCTGGCCAGACAATTGAGGCGCATGTTCCCAAGCTCATCGGGAGTGCGCCCGGAGTATTCATAAAAGGGATGATTATGCAGGCTTGACTTTGAGCCGAGCGGTATGCTTCCCTCAACCGCGTTATGCCTGCTTTTTTTCGTAATGTTCTCAAGGCTGCCTGCCCTGCGCCACTTTGCAAATGCAACCTCATTTTGCGCTGAGCCTGTTGCTGCAAGAGCATTCTCAATGCGCTCTTTGGCGCTGGCCGGCATGCGTTGCGCAAAAGCTTTCCTATAATGTGCTTTCAGGCCAGGATTTAGCAATGAAAATCCGATTACTGGCACTGCCACCTTTTTCAGGAAATTTCTGCGTGAAAGTGACATGTACAACTAAGAGGATTATTCTATATTTAAGGCATGACGATAGGAACCCACCCTAAAAAAATTCCGGCACTTTTTGCAGAAGGACATACAGGGATAATATAAAAGCACAAATACTTGGACAAAAATATCAGCGGCCTTTTTACTTACCAGCCCGTTCGAAAAATGCACATCACCCCTCAAAGTGCCCAAACACGCAAAATCTTGGACAGCGGCGCAGGTGGCACTCCAACCGGAAAACAGCTAGCCTGTAGCAAACGGCGGATTTTTGATATTCCCGCCTTGAAGCCCTGCGGAAATGAAAAGGCTCACACTGGCTACATTCGGAGCAATCAGAAGGCAAGTGTTAAAAGGGGGTTTGGGAGTATATTTTTCTATGGAAACCATAACGATCTCAAAATCCGAATACGAAAGCCTCAAAAAGAAGGCCAGATTTGCAGATGATGTGCTTGTACAGCTGGAAAGCAGCTTCAATGATATGAAGGAAGGCCGGGTCAGGAAATGGTCTCACTGAATCATTCCCGCTAACGTTTTATATGCATCCAAATTCCTGATTATGGTATCAATGATTCTTTGCTGCCCTTTCTTATCGCCAAAAGCTGCGATTAGTACCTTGCGCAATTCAGGGTAAATCAGATAATAGAGGCGTTTATCCTCAAATTTCTTTTCCCGGAACCACTCAAAATGAAGGGGCTTTCCCGTGAATGGATTGCCGGCAAGCTTTGTAACAGTTTTCCTGACCCACGCCTGTTCTCTCTTGTCCAATGACTCAAACCGTTTTGCAAAAGTTTCTGTTTCAATAATTTCAAATGGCATGTGACCATCACAAATACGCCAAAATACCATTTTAATACCTATTCTGTTGAATTCTTAGTATTTGAATATCCCCGAATTGAAACAAAAAAAGTGTATTTCATGGCTCAAAAATCAGGCAGTACAAAGCTCAGGCACATTGACGAGGCGATGCAGCAGGCGGAAAAAAAATCCGCACCGAATGCCTCAGCGGCCAACGAGTTTTTGGCAATTGAAAGGAAATGGCAGGGCAAATGGGAAGAGGATGGCATTTATGCTTTTGACCCCGATTCAAAAGCGCAGGTGTTCAGCATTGACACCCCTCCCCCGACGGTTTCGGGCAGGATGCATTTAGGGCATGCATTCTCATACGTGCAGGCGGACTTCATAGCGCGCTACAAGCGCATGAACGGCTTTAATGTGTTCTATCCTTTCGGCCTTGATGACAACGGCCTTGCAACGGAGCGGCTTGTCGAAAAGAGCCGCAACATCCGCGCAAGGAATTTTTCGCGCGGGCAGTTCATCGCGATATGCCTTGAGGAGACGAAAAAATATGAGGGCCTGATGGTCAACGACTTTAAGGGCGTGGGCCTGAGCGTTGACTGGTCGCTTATTTACCGCACGATCGATTCTTTTGCGCGCAAGGCCAGCCAGAGGAGCTTTATTGAAATTTACAAAAAGGGCAGGGCATACCGCAAGGAAGCGCCGAGCATGTGGTGCCCCACGTGCGAGACAGCGATCGCGCAGGCAGAGCTTGAGGATGCCGGGCTTGAGAGCACTTTCAATGAAATAGCATTCAGGCTCGAGGACGGCAAGGACCTCATTATTGCAACCACAAGGCCGGAGCTGCTTTCAAGCTGCGTTGCGGTGTTCATAAACCCTGATGACAAAAGGAAAAAGGGGCTTTTGGGAAAGAGTGCGAAGGTGCCGCTCTTTAACCACTCTGTCCCGGTCCTTGAGGATAAAAGGGTCGATATCGCCAAAGGCACCGGCGTTGTGATGTGCTGCACATTCGGGGACCAGACGGATATGGAGTGGTATTTTGCATATAACCTGCCGCTTCGCATGAGCTTTACCCCTGATGGCAAGATGACGGCTCTTGCGGGCAGATATGAGGGGAAGAAAATCAAGGATGCAAGAAAAGAGGTTATTGCTGACCTGAAAGCTGCAGGCCTGCTGGTTTCACAAAAGCCCATAATGCATGCCGTGAAGGTCCATGAGCGGTGCAAGACCGAAATTGAGATAATGAACGCAAAGCAGTGGTTCATAAAGTACCTTGACCTCAAGGAAAAATTCCTGGAAATGGGCCGCGGGCTAAAATGGCACCCACAGCACATGAGGGTGCGCTATGAGAACTGGATCAATGGGCTGCAATGGGACTGGAGCCTTTCGCGACAGCGTTTTTTTGGCGTCCCTTTCCCCGTGTGGTATTGTGAAAAGTGCGGCGAAACCATAATGGCGGATGAAAAGCAGCTCCCTGTTGACCCCTTGCAGGACAAGCCCCCTATGCAAAAATGCCCCAAGTGCGGATCTGGAGGATTCATCGCTGAAAAGGATGTGATGGACACATGGGCAACCTCATCCCTCACCCCGCAGATCAATGCAAAGTGGATGGAGGATGAAAAGCTTTACAGGAAAATATTCCCGATGTCGCTGCGGCCGCAGGCCCACGACATCATCACTTTGTGGGCGTTCAATACAATAGTGAAAAGCCATTTCCATGCAGATTCGCTGCCATGGGATAACATCATGATCTCAGGGCATGCGCTCGACCCAAGGGGGCGGAAGATGTCAAAGAGCCTTGGGAATGTGATCAACCCTCCAGAGATTATTGAAAAGTATTCTGCGGATATGCTGCGCTACTGGGCTGCTTCAGGCTCGCTTGGGGAGGATCTGCCTTTTGCGGACAAGGAATTTGTCAGCGCGAAAAAATTCATGACAAAGCTGAAGAACGCCTCGGCATTTGTTGCAACGAAGGCACAAGGGGAGCGTATCGGGAATTTTGAAAATGAGAAAAAGAATTTTACCGGCCTTGACAGGTGGATTTTGAGCAGGTTTTCAAAGGTGAAGAAGGAAGCTGCGCAGGCACTCGGGGAATATGAGTTTTCAAGGGCGCTTGGCGCGATTAGGAATTTCTTCTGGCTTGAGTTCGCTGACTTTTATATCGAGGGGGTAAAGCACAGGGTTTACAATGATGCTGACCCGACTGCAAGGGCCGCAAAGCTCACTTTGCTCAAGGTGAACACTGAACTGCTCAAAATGCTCGCGCCGTATATCCCGCACATCACGGAGGAGATTTTCCAGTCAGATTACGCGCAGTATGCAACCCGCAAGTCGATACATCTTGAAAAGTGGCCGCGGCCAGAGCCTGAATTCATTGATGAAAAGGCAGAGGCTGCAGGCGAGGCTGCAAAGGGGATAATTTCCGCGCTGCGCAAATACAAGACCGAAAAAGGGCTTTCAATGAACGCCGAGATCGGTGATGTGCTTGTGTTTACGGAAAAAAATGGAAAGGATCTTGATGGAATCCTTGATGATGTGAAGCAGACCATGAAGGCGAAAGGCGTTTTTGTCTCGGACGGGAAGGGAAGCATTGATGCCGGAAACGGGATTACGATTGAAGTCAAATAGACACGGCCATTCACTTGGGGATATCTGCATGAAACGGGATTTTTTTGAACAATTGGCCCTGCAAAACTTAATAAATCCCAAAATCCTAAAGCTGTAAGTGTTTTGATAATGGGAAAATTCGGGAAAGCCGTTTTGGTGGTTGTAGTTCTCATCGGCGCATATTTCGGGGCGCAGCAGGCAGGGCTTATCGGCAGCAACATTCCAAGAATCCTTGAGCTTGATGCAAAATACGGGATAGGGGGCTCAAGGCTCGCGCCTGCAACGCTGCAGGAAACGCAGGAGTATGAAAAAGAGCTGCTGGCCATCGGGAGCCCGGGCAGTGAACTTGAAAGGGATATCATTGCGATAAAGATTGAGGGCGTAAAAATGCAGCAGGGCATGCTCGGATTTGCGCAGCAGAGGAAAAAGGTGGACGTGATGAACCCTGACTGCGCAGCAGCGGGGCCTGTGAGGGGCGCACTTCAGCAAGCAAGGGATGCGATCGCGCATGCAAAGGCTGCGCTTGAAAAAAGAAAACTTATTTCATCCGCGCAGGGGTTTGAATATATAACTTCAGGCGATTTTGAATCCTCGCTCAATTCATCAATAGCGGTGCTTGAAAGCCAGGCCACCATGCTCGAAAAGCTGTGTTAGGCGCTTTTTTTGCCTTTAAAGATGATTGATTTTAAGGTGATTATATGAAGCTGTTAAAGCAGGGCGCGGAAGCCAAACTTTTCATTTCAGAATATCTTGGAAAAAAATGCATGGTTAAGGTGCGCGAGCACAAATCATACAGGGAAAAATCGCTCGATGAAAGGATACTCAAGGGGAGGATGCGCTCGGAGGCAGCACTGCTCTCACGGGCGAAAAAGGCAGGAATCAGGACTCCTGTAATACAAAAAATCGATACAGGGAATTTTTCCATTACATGCGAATTCATCGAAGGGAAAACCCTTCGGGAAGAATTGCAGGAAGGCAGCCGCAACGCAAAGGCGCGCTGCAAAAGCCTTGGGGCGCTTGTAGCAAAGCTGCATTCAAACGGCATTATCCACGGCGACCTCACCACAAGCAATATAATCGTGCACAGGGGCAGGCTTGTCTGCCTCGATTTCGGGCTGGGGGATTTTTCCGCAAAGCCCGAGGACAAGGCAGTGGACCTTTTGTGCCTGAAAAAAATGTTCCTCTCCACCCATTTTGCTTTTCTGGAATGCTGGAAGGATGTTGAGCAGGGGTATTGCCGCAATTATGCTGGCGGGAAGCGCGTGATAGGGCAGATGGCAGCAGTGGAGTCGCGCGCGCGGTATTATTAGCAATACGGCTTGTGCTCACATCAAGGCAAGCTGCGCGCAGTACTTTTAAAAAAAAAGCGCTGGCTGCATTTTTTGGCACGGCGCCCATAATCTCGAAAATTCAGGTTTGCGGAAAAGAGGCAGTTTTTTATACCAAAACCGGCTATTATTAGCTGTTTGCTTTAGGGGCAGTGCGCAATGCTGGAAATTCTGAAAAGGCTTTATTACTCGCTTGAGGACATGTATTATGGAGTACTTGACAGGCTGAATGAAAAAGCACCCGTATATCAAATCGTGGATCCCATTGACAGGGTATTCCCTTCTTTTATCCTCTGCATTGCAGCCTTCTTTGCCATCCTCTTCATCATGTTTTCACTTTTCCTGGGCCAGTCAGGGGCTTTGGCAAAATTCGGTGTGCTTGACCCTTCCGGTGAGCCCCTTGAGGGGGCGGAAGTGGTGCTTGCTGCACAGGGGCGCGTACAGGAAAAGACAAGCGATTCTTTTGGCGAGTTTGAAACCGACCTTATCGGAAAAGGAATTGCGGTGCGCGCAAAGCACGATGGGTTTGAGGATTTCAATGACACCATTGATATAGAACCGCAGAAAAAATACACGATCAGCATGGGCAAAAAGGCCATCGTTGTTGTTTCGAAAAGGATAAGCTTTGAGCTGCGCGATGAGCAGCATGAACTGATTGATTCTGCAGCTTTGGTGTCAATGTCGTTTACGTGCAGTAAATACGTAAATCCCCCCTCGGTTTCGGGAAAGGGGGGCACCCATTCAATATCAGTCCAGTCAAATTGCGGCACCCTTACCGCAACAATCAACGCGCAGGGGTTTGACGAACTGAACAGGCAGGTGGATGTGCTGGCGCAGGAAGGGACTGTTGTGGTTGTGCTCTCAAAAAAACAGCTGTTTGCATCAGTGGGGGTCGTTGCCAAGGATGCGGAAACAATGCTTCCCCTTGAAGGCGTGCGCATCAAGTTCAAGAAGGGCGATGTGACTGCACTTGACGGGGGCACTACCGATTCTAGCGGCTCCAAGATAGTGCAGCGCGTTCCTGCAGGGGACTATGTGATTGAGGCAATACCTTCAGACAATGAGCATGTCATAACATTTAGCGGCGAGTTTTCAGTGACTGCCGCGCAGTTCTCCTCAGGCGAGCCGCTTTCAGTTGAGGTCCTTGTTAAAAAGTCTGAGGGCACAGCAAAGTCCTTATCAGTGAAATTCATTGATTCGCAGGACAGCAAGCCGGTAAAAGATGTGGAAGCCACGCTGGTAATCGAAAGCCAAAAGTCGGTAACGCTGAATTCCGGCGAGGATGGGATTGTAAAATTCGCAAAATTAGACGACAAGAACACATACTCGGTAATAGCGTATAATCCGCAGTATGTCCTGTTTGTGGCAAGGAACCTTAAAGTGAACACGGCACCTGTGGAAATAAAGCTTGCCAAGGCCACAAGCCTCAATTCAGGGGCTGCAAGGGTCATCGCCCTTGACTCGGCAGGGGCTGGGATAACGGATGCGGATATCCAGCTTTATTCAAGGCAGCTGCCTTTTTCCATACGCTCTGGAAAAACCGGGAGCGGCGGGAAAATTGACCTCACAGGGCTGCCGGCAGGGGATTATTATGCAAAAGCAGGCAAGGTAATTGACGGCATTGCCCATGAAAATAAATCAGACCAGAAAAGCATTACGGCAGGCAGCATGATTGAGTTCCCCATAGAACTTGTCGTGGCAAATGCGAATATGCAAGTCATCGTTAAAGGGGAGGATGGAAAGCCCATTGCAAATGCCAGGATCTTTTTCAGGGACTTTTTGAGCAGGGGCAACAGGCTTGAGGATAAAAATTCGCTCTCCGACGGCACCAGCGGAAGGGTCGAGCTGCGCGCAGCAAGGCCGCTTTACCTTGAAGTGTCAAAGCAGGGGTATTACACTTTCTTTTCTCAGCAGTACACTCTTGTTCCAGGCGAGACACGCACAATAAACATCACGTTGCGCCCTGCAGGCAGCGCCGGCCCGGACTTTGACATCCAGCTCAATGGCATTTTTGACGCTTCAGGGAGGAAAGCAAACAGGCTGGAGGAAAATAAGGAATACTTCTTCGGGTTTGAGATGGTGTTTTCAAAGCCTGCAACGGATGCAAAGGCGCTCATACGCACAGGGCTTGAAACTGAAAAAACGCCGGCTGACATAAACGTGCTGATAAAATCCGTATCCTCGGCAGGGGCTGCATTGTTCGCTTCATGTTACAGCCAAACAGACCAGTACGCAGGCTGCGATGGCGCGCCTGTGGATTTTACTGCCCTTGGGGCAAAACAGGCTGTGCTCTCGTTTGGCAATCCGTCCCCTTCAATTTATGAGATAGTTGTCAAGGTGAAAATAAGGGACATTGCAGCCGGGATGGAGGCAACAACACCGGTTGAAATTAGGTATGGGGCAAAGGCGCAAATTGGTGGCCAGCAGGCTTACCGCAAGGGCATTTCTGAGCTATACCTTTGGAGCATGCTGCTCAATAAGCCGTTCTGCACTTCGGAATGCGGATTTTTAATTGAGCTGAAGATACAGGACAAAAACGCAAAGCAGTTTGCGCAGGCTCATTCAATCCAAAGTGGCTCTGTCACAGAACTGCTTGCGGATGCAAACTATAATATTTATTATGAAATCACAAATCTTTCAAACGAGCCTGCAGGCGACCTCTCATTAAAGCTCACAAATGATAATGGCATCAATCCATCGCTCCTGCTCCCTTTGGATAATTTCCAGATCGGCCGGCTTGCATGGAATTCCTCTTTCAAAGGCAGCTTTTCGTTCTCAACTCCAAGGGCGGTCGAATCCACGGCACTTGATTTCAACCTGAGTGTCAAAAGGAAAGGGGACTTTGCAAGGGCGATTTTCAAAGTTACGGGAATAAAGCCGATGCAGCTCTCGCTCTCCCCCGGCTCGCTTTTGCCAAACCAGAAAAACACTATCGTGGTGAAGGCAACTGACGGGACAAACAACCCCGTGAAGAATGCTGACATTGCAATATATGAAATGCCGCAAGGGCCGCAGATAATGGCAGGAACGACTGATGATGGCGGCTTTTATTCCGCGCGCTTTGATGCCCCTTATGCACAAGGCGAATTTGATGTGAACGCCACAAGGATCGGCTATAGCCCTGCAAGCAAAAGGATTGGCGTAGGCGGGATTGAGCGACTTGCTGGGGCGCAATGCCTCACAATTGACGGCAAGCCGATTGGTGAAGCGCCGCTTGAAATATCGCAAAGGGGCGGCGAGAAGGAATTCACCCTTAAAAATTCCTCATGCAGCCAGGATGCCGCTATAAGGATCGGAAAGCACCCTGACAGTGACATGAGATTATCAAAGGGCGGCACGGAGTACGATTTGGCCTTATCGCAAGAATTTGTGCTAAAGAATAATGAGCAGGTGTCACTTAAGGCAAGGCCGCAAAACCAGTTCGGCGTGCACCCGCTCTTTTTTTCCGCAAAGCTTGGCAGCAGCGCCACCTGGCTCGATGCAGGGGCAGCGCGCGTGAGCATATTTGACAATAGCGTATGCCTTTTCCTCGAGCGCTCACTCAATGAAGGGGGCGTGGGGGGCGAAAAGTTCCTCGTGGACATGATGGGCGGCCCGCAGACACTTGAGTATATCAACAGGTGCTTTACAGGGACGCAGGAAGGGCAGTATCCTTCAAATGACATTTCCACAATGATGGATGAGAAAGTCCTTGTGGCCATTTCAAATTCCGTCAAAAATATCCCGCAAAGCCTAAGCAGGCAGCAGCTTGAGCTGCGCAATATCGGCCTGACATCGCAGGGGTACTTTTTGATCAGTGTGCAGGATTATGTGAAGGGTGGCCCGTGATGAGGCTGCAATGCCAGTTTTTTGCGCTTTTGCTGCTTGCATCAATAGCCCATGCGGATGTATTTTACAGCGGAAACCTTGCCATCGGGCTTGATTCCAATTCCCTTAATGCAGGGGAAACGCTGAAAGGTAAAGCGCTGGTGACGAATTTTGAATCCGCGGCATTCAATGACGCTTCGGTGATACTGGAAATCGTTTCGGGCAAAAAGGGTTCACTTGGCTACCCTTCACAGTTTTCAGATGAGGGGGAGGTAATTTTGGAAAAAGAGATTGACGGGCGCGTGGATGCAAAAGGCCAGCGCACAATCCCCTTTGAGATCACGCTGCCAAAAAACCTCACCGCAGGAACCTATACCCTTGATGCTTATTACAGGAACGGACGCGCGCCGATATCGGGGATTGCGCATATTTTCAGCTCGCCTGAAAGCGCTGAATTTGAGGTCCGGGGAACAGGGGGGGCGCTGCCGCATATAAATATTGTAAGGACTGCCACGCAGTTCAATGGCCAGACAGGGCCTGTGGGAAGCCCTGCAGCTGCCAATTCTGATATTGGGGGCAAAGTTTATGTGCGGAATTCTTCTGCCAAAAGCGAGGCGGTCACTGTTTGGGCGGGGATGTGCGACTGGGATGACACTTTGTGCAGCGGGTTCCTCTCACAGGATTCAAAAGAGATTGTTATTGAAGCGAAAGGGCTGGGCGCAGCAGGCCTGGCGCTCAAAGCGCCAGCCCTGCCCGGCGCATATGCAATAAGGATAGAGGCGCGCAGCAAAAGCGGGGAGATGCTTTCACTATATAGGAACCGGCTTATTGTCACGGGGCCGACAGCAAAGATATGGCACCTTGACATTGGTTCGCAAAAGCTTGAGCCTCAGAAGGGGGCGAAAATAACCGCGATGGTAGGCCCGACACCGGACCACTTTACGTTCCCTGAACTCAAGGATTTTGAGGTGAGGGTGTGGGTTGAGGGCGATGGCAGCAGGGTTTATGGGGGATCGCAGAAAATAGGTTCGCTTGCGGCCCGCGATGAGGCTATGTTGCTCGGTTTTGATTTCGCCCCAAAGTCCGCCCACTCATCTTTCAGGGTTTGCTCTTCTGTGGAAAAGGATTTAGTGCAGCTTGATTTGTATTGCTTTGATGTTTCCCCGATTGAAGATAGCGCTCCGGTGCCGCAGGGGGGCAGAATAGATGTGAAATCCGATTATGCCAAATCATCGGGCACATTGAGGCTGGAAGTGTGCGGATTTGGCCCTGATGGAAATCCCGATACGCTCGATGCATCCCTTGCGCTCTCCGAACTTGAGGGGGGCGCTGCCGTGAGGCAGGCAAGGATTTCTGGCGAGAATTGCCATATGGATTTTGTGAGGGTGGATGAGCAGACGCGCTACCTGCTTATAGTGGATGATTTCAGGAACCATACGCAGGTCAGCAGGGAATTGCTCTTTGGCGAAACGCAACTTTCATGCAACACGCAGGGCGGGGTCGTTTGTGAGGATTTCCAGACCTGCAAGGGGAAGAGGATTGAAGCCGTTGACACGGGCGCGTGCTGCATGGGGAGTTGCAGCGGCTCGCAGCCACAAAAGCAGGTTTTCTCCCAGGGGTTTCTGCCAGAGCCAAAGAGTGATAATACCCTCCTGCTTGCAGCAGGGCTGTTTGTTGTAATAATTGTTATATTGAAAATTATTTCCGGCAGGAATGATGAGAAATGGGGGGCGGAGCAATGAAAATCTATTTGCCATTGGCACTTGCCCTGATACTGGCATTTTTTACAGCAACACCGCTTGCCGCCCCTGTGTGCGGAGGGGGCCACTGCTATTTCTATCCGCCCGCAATGGGCAATGAGGGCATAATAAGCGCTTCGATGAAAATCGAATTCACGCCAAAAGCAGTGTCGATTCCTTCACAATCGCAAGATGGCAGGGCGGCTTTTGCAGTCCCGCAAGGGGCCCAGATGCGGATAACAGGAATCAGCACTTATGAGCAGAACTGCATTGACGGCGCGAGCGGCGATGCGCTTGTGGCGGTGAGGGTGATCGAGCTCAAAGGAAGCGGGGTTGAAACTGCCGGAAATTATGTGACCACTGCCGCAGAAGTGTGCAGGTGTGATGGCAGCAGGAATGTCGTGCAGGGGGCCACGGACAATTTTATCGCCTATAAATTCGCCACGGGCGGAAAATACAGCTTCCGGATCGAGTATGCAACGACAGTGAATGCAAGCCAGTGGAAGGCGTGGCGCGAAGTGGATGTGTTTGTGGCGCCGGGAAAACTGGAAGTGCGCGCGCCTGACAGCAACTCGGTCGGGGTTGCAAATAACAGGTATGAGAGGCAGGAGTTCGCCAAAAAGGAGTTCAGGTACTGGAAAATAAAAAATACCGGTGGAATTGACGTGAACATTACAGACATAATTGATGTGGGCTGCGAGAAGGAGTCTATCAGGGCAGGAGGGCTGATAAGTGGCTGCGGCTTCCCCAATTTCAATAAAAAGGGAGGGCATGTGGTCCGTGCGGGGGAAACGTTTTATCTTCAAGAGGACATCAATGCCCACCTCCCCAAAGTTTCCCCCACGCAAAAGAAGCTTTCCATTAATGTGCTATATAAGGACATCTACGGCATGGGCAGCACTGACCTGACAGCAGGAGAGCAGCCTGTGGATGTAGACGGGAGCTTTAAAATTGTGGCGCAGGCAATAACGCCCTACCGCAAAAGCGGCACAATGACCCTTGGGGCAGGGGATTATAACGCGCAGGTGTGTACGGATTCCCTTATCTCGGGGCTTTATGGCCACCCTCTTTTTGCATTGACAATTAAGGACAGTGCGGGGGCTGAAGTTGCGGTGGCAAGGTTCCATGAGGTTGCAAGCTGCTCTGACCCCGGTTCGCTAGCACTCCTCAACAATGAAGGCGGGCTGATGCAGTTCAGCGTCCCTGCCACAGGGGCATATTCGTGGGAGATTGCGGGAAATGTCGGCACTGCAGGCGACGGGAAATACAGGAGCGATTTTGCAAGGATTGGCAGAAAGTTCAATCCAACAACAGGGCTTGTCGAGGATTTCGTGCTCAATGAGCATCTTGGCCCCCAAAACATCCAAACTCTCGGCGGTTCGGGCGGGCCGCACACCTTTACTGCCAATGTCTTTGACAGGACAAAGCAGCTTGGCCCCTATCCGGTGCCAATAAATAATTCAGCACTCTCAAATGCAGGCCCCGTGATTTATGGGCTCACGGATGTGAAGATAAATGCAGGCACGGGAAACATAACGCTCGGGCAGGGGGTTTTGCAGAAGGTTTCAAACGATTCTTTTGAAATATCTGTATCGGGCGCTAACAGCACTGCCAGCGTGCTGGCAAAGACAAGCTATATGAACAAGACAACTATACTCCCGCCATCTGCTGACATCAACATATTCTGGGCTGGCAAGGAAAAGTACATGCTTGGCTTTAGCCCGGGGCCGGTGGGATTTTGCAAGGATATGCAGGGCAATGCCATAAGGGGCTCGAACGGGGCAATAGCATTAAGCGGCTCTGCGGCACAGCCAAAGGTTAAGTATGACTGGCGGCCTTTGGCGATAGCGCAAAACGAGTGCGATGCATCCAACCCTGCTTACTCTGTTTGCGATTCCGCCCAGTTCTCGGTTTCCCTTATCAAAAAGCTTGTGGCGATAGAAACCCTCGCCCAAAGCGGGAAATTTGATGAGGCTGCGCAATTGACAAGGTTCCAGTCATACCTTGGCCTCGATGGCTTTTCACTTGATTTCCAAAAGGACATGGATTATTACCTTACAAACACGTTCTTTGATGATACGCTGAGCTATAGCCTTCCCGTGCCGAAATGGAAAAAATATTTCTCTGACCCTGCAAGGGTTGGCTTTGCAGTGAATGGCGACCCTGGGCTCGGAAGAAAACCGCACGAGCCGGGGCTCTACAACATTGACCTTGCAATTGAATTCAATGAGCGCAGGCCATGGGTGTTTTTTGATGAGGCGAATAGCCCGCTTGCAAAAGTGACGGTTAATTTCAAAAAGGTTGATTCGGTTGCGCCAAACCTGCTCTACTCGCTGCCAATTGACGGGCCGGTGGGCCTTGAGGCAGGGGGAATGCACAGGATCGGGTATGGCGTAGGCTTTAGCGGGCAGGAAATTGTCATTTTTGATAACGGGAACCCGCAAAGCTTTGTAAAGACCGCGCAGTCGGCAGCCGGCAGCGAACCACTTGCAAAAATTGATGTGAGGCATTCGGACACTTTCGTGAAGACTACAAAGGATAGCGCAGGCCAGCTCCTCCTTATTACCCCTGCTGGAGACAGCCCCAATTCATACACTTTAAGGTTCGCCCCCTCAAGGCCTGTTCCTGCAGTGATAAAGGCGCAGAGCGCTAATGTTCCAAAAGGAAAGAGCATCTCGGCGGGCTATTCTGCAATGGAAAACGGATCTGCGATAAATGCGGGCAACTACCTTGCAAGGCTTGTTGAAATAGCGTTTGCGCAGCCTTCAAAGCCTGCATCCTGCAAAGACCCGCAGCAAAATGCCGCATTGCCTTATGCAATAGGGACAGACAGGCAGGCCCTTATTTATTCAAATGATGCAAAATGCATTCTGCACCAGTCCGCAGCTGACCCTTCCAAAGTATATGGATTCAACCGCGACCTTTCTTCCCCGGCTATTGAAGGCGCAGATGCCTCAATATACCTTGAAACCGTGTTTTATCCCCCCGCTTTGGCAAATTCAAAGAGCGCAATACGCAATGCGTGTTCTACACAAGGGGCAATATATCTGCCAAGGTACTCGCAAAGCGGCCCGCTTTCAGGGTACACTGAATTAACCGGCGGCGCGGTTTATGAGTTCCCCGCAGGGGGCATAAAGACCCTTGCAGAGGCAGTTGGGGGGGTTGCAGGCAATGATTTGTGCATAGCGGCAGGCACTGCAAGGCAGGGGGAATCTGACATAGCGCAAAGTGTCGGCCTGTGGTGGAACGAGGAAAAGATCCTCAGGGGCTTTAGGCAAACCCTTGCAGCCCAGCCTTTGGGCCTGCCTGTAAATGCATGCTTTGGAGGATAGGGGAAAAGCGGGAATTCAAAGGGTTTAAGATGGTTTAAAATTGCCTTTGGCAGTGATTGGTGTTTATGGAAAAGGACAAACTCGCGGCAATTGCAATTGTTGCGCTATCATTTGCGCTAAGCGCATATTTCTATCCCCAGGTGCCGGATTTAATTGCAACGCACTGGAACGCGCAGGGCGCTGTTGACGCTTATACCCCAAAGGTCCCGGGGCTGCTGATATTGCCGGTGCTTATCCTGCTGCTCGCAGTGCTCTTTGATGCAGTGCCGCGCCTTGACCCTTTGAGGGAAAATATCGAGAAATTCAGGAGCCATTACAACTGGTTCATCATCCTGATTTTGCTCTTTATGCTGCTTTTGCACGCGCAGGTAATTTTGTGGAACATTGGGATTCAGGTGAGCCCGAATGCGACGCTGCCAATTGGCCTTGGGATTTTGTTTTTTTATATCGGCGTGCTTTTGGGCAGCGCAAAGAGGAACTGGTTCATAGGGATCAGGACGCCATGGACCATGAGCAGCGATGTTGTGTGGGAAAAGACGCACAGGGTCGGGAGCCTGCTCTTCAAGATTGCAGGGGCGATATGCCTTGCAGGCGTGTTTTTTGAAAAGCTTGCGATCTATTTTGTCATCATACCGGTGCTTTCTGTTGCTGCATTCACTTTTGCATACTCCTACCTTGAATACAGGAAGGAGATGAAAAAGAAACCGCCACACCGGCAATGAGGTTTGCAGAAATTTAAAAATACGCTGATGCAAAATCACTTTTTGGAATATTAATGATAATCCCCCAAATCAAGGACAGGCTGGCAAACTATTCCCTCGAATTCACAGAGCATGCACGCCTCAGGCTTGTACAGCGGCAGATTGATGAGGAAATTGTCGTCAGGCATTTGCACAGCTTAGACCACCTCAAGTTGATCGAGAGGCAGACCGGCGGCCACGATGAGGAAAAATATAAGTTGTGGTTTGTGCCCCGTAAAAGAATTGCATATATCTATGTTGTCGCAATAAAAGACATTCCACGCAAAGTAATTGTTATAACAGCAATAAAACAAAGATTGTATTGGCAAAGGAAGGTGCAGCACAATGGCTAGCAGGTTCAAGGCGGATTATGATCCGGATGAGGATATACTGTACTTGTATAGTGAAAAGAACAAGTCCAAGGGCAGCATAGAGTTCGGGGAGATTGTTATTGATTTTACGGCAAAAGGGGATATAGTGGGCCTTGAAATTTTCGATGCATCGCACTACCTTAGCGAGATTACAAACCACCGATTGACAAAAAACAGCCTCCTCAAGGCCAGCACTGCGAATCTGTCATTCCTCAAGAAGAGGGGAACCACAATCATAAAAATGGTCATTCCGCTCGAAGAAGAGCTTGCTGCAACAATTGCCATCCAGAACCTCAATTACAGGAGTCCGCTCTCGGCATGACTTTTTTACACTATCTGAAAATGCGAGTTTAATATTAAATTTATTGAAATAAGTCTGAGAATGGGGGTATGAGGACTAAGGATTCAAATGGGCACAATAGGCTAAATTAGGCATTTGATTCCGAAAAAGAAAGATATAATTCAACATAACCCGCCCTGCTTTAATCGGCTATAATATTGAGTTTAACCCCACCCGCACCATTTAAATACGTTTTCGTGGACGAGTATAATATCAGTTTTTCACTGGAAGGTAAGGCATATCCCATTGCAAATGGGGTATCCGTCGCACCCAACAGACGAAACTGTTGTTTTTCACTGGCTTTCCGTTGCCGATAGGAACGGAAGGTACCCGTAATTTTTGCGGGTTTTGCATTGAACTTTGAATTTTGGGGTTTAGGGGCAAAACGGCGGAAAATTCGGGGATTTAAAAATAATATTTATTGAAAAGTTTTTGTAAAAAGTGGTAAAAAATGGCGAAATCACACGCTGGGCAAAAAGCATCTTCCGCAAAGGCCGCCCCGAACTGGGTCGAATACAAGGCGGATGAAGCCGAGAAGGTTGTTGTTGAGCTTGCAAACTCAGGCCTTACCGCAAGCCAGATAGGAATGAGCCTGCGCGACCAGTACGGGATCCCCAGCATCAAGGACCTTTCCGGCAGCAAAGTTGAGCAGATTCTTGCAAGGCACAAGCTTTTGAGCGATATCCCGCGCGACCTTCTGAACCTTATCAAAAGGTCGGTAGTATTGCAGCGCCACATGGAGGGCAACCGCAAGGACCAGACGGCAAAGAGGGGCTATACGCTTGCCGTGAGCAGGATAAGGAGGCTCACTGACTATTATATAAAGAAAGGGAAGCTTGCCAAGGGCTGGAGATACACTCCTGAAACGGCGGCATTGCTCGTGAAGTGACGGGTTGGTTTTTATGGCACAAATTGTTGAGGAAAAGAAGGAAAAGTCCCAAGTGAAGGAAAAGGCAGCCCAGCCCAAGACACGCAAGAAGACTGCGGATAAATGGAAGAAGAAGGCGTGGTATACAATTGTCGCCCCTGAAGAATTTGAGCGCAGGGAAATTGGCGAAACTGTTGCCGAAAAGCCGGAGATGCTTATTGGAAGGGTCATTGCAATCAATGGCCGCGACCTTGCAAACCAGCCCAAAAAGCAGCACATAAAAATCAGGTTCAAGGTGAACTCGATTTCGGGGAACAAGGCGCAAACTGATGCCATTGGCCACTTTATCAAGGATGATTTTATTAGGCGCCTTGTGAGGAGAAGGTCAAGCAAGGTAATGTCTGTGAGGAACTATGCATTAAAGGACGGCAAGAGCGTGAAGATCAAGACCGTTGTCGTCAGCGAGAGGAAGGCTTCTGGCAAGCAGAGGGCAAGCCTTAAGAAAAAGACCGAAGAGATGATGCAAAGGATCATTTCCGAAATGGATTCACGCAAGGTTGTTGATGAGCTTGTATTTGGCACCGTGCCAAACAAGCTTTACCCTGAGCTCAAGAAGGTTGTGCCGATCAAAAGGATTGAAATGGCAAACTCCCTTCTTATCTGAAAGCTTATGGGTGTAAAAGGTGTCCTTTCCTCCTGACTCGATGGCAGTTCTTGCAGTCCTCATGGGATTTTCGCTTTTTGTAAATTATGCAAAGGTCCTGAGCTTAACGGGGATTATCACGGCAAACATTGTCGGGATACTTGGCTTTCTTTTAGGCGGGATAGCAGCATTTGCAACTTTGCTCTTGTTCTATATTGCCGGGGAATCTGCAACACGCATACCCAAAAAAAGCAGCAGGCATGAGCAGCGCACGCATTCAAATATCATAGGGAACTGCGCCGCGGCCATACTCTCGCTTGCTTTGGGGAGTGCATTTGGCTTTTTTGGCGCGATTTCATCCGCGCTGGCAGATACGCTCTCATCTGAGATAGGCATACTTTCCAAAGGCAACCCCGTGCTCATTACAACCCTGCGCGAAGCCGAAAAGGGCACCGATGGGGCAATAAGCCCTCTTGGGCTGGCTGCAGCCATGATTGGGGCAGCGATAATAGGTGCCGCGTATTATTTTATGCTGGGAAACAACGCAACTATGTCAATAATCATCATTATTGCAGGCTTTTTGGGGAGCATTATGGATAGTGTGCTGGGGGCAACTTTGCAGGCAAGAGGAGTGCTTGACAACAACACAGTGAACATTGCCGCAAACCTTTTTGGTGCTGCAATTGCCCTTGGGCTTGCGGCGCTGGCCTGAATACTTAATTATTTTTTTAATAAATTATTTTATGGCAGAAAAATGGACCGTTTACCTTATTGACACCTGTGCATTTGCCTGCGCGCCCGCCCCGCTCATCGCCCCGCTGAAAAATGACTTGCCTGCCGAGAAAAACAGGTCTGAAAATGAGAGTTCCCTGCGCCCATACTGTATATGCCCCGGGTTTTTGAGGCCTGCAAGCTCTGCCGACTTCTGCAGCGCCTTCTCGCGCGTGGTGAGGCCATCGAGCAGGTTTGCATCAAATGCCTGCCTTCCTGTAAGGACCCTGCCGTCCGCGATCTCATCGAGCATTGATGGACTCAGCTTGCCCTGCCGGAACAAGAGCACATCGCGCTTGAAATTGTTAAATGCCTGAGAAAGTATTTTTTCAAACACCGCATTTTCGTCTGCAGTGGGCTCTTTGAAGGGGCTCCCCATGTCTTTCAAGTTTCCCTCCTTTAGCACCGTTGCCTTGACGCCGATTTTTTGCATAAGCTCTTGCACATTCAATAGTATTGAAATCACGCCGATGCTGCCCGTGATTGAATCCTCATCAGCCATAACATAGTCAGATGCCGCTGCAATGTAATACCCCCCTGATGCGCCCACTGAATTGATGTATGCATAAACCGGCTTTTTTGCATCATGCACTTTGTATGCAAGCTGCTTTGAGGCAACTATCTCGCCTCCCGGGCTGTCAATGTCAAGAAATATCGCCCCTACCCGTGGGTCCTTGTCCGCTTCGTCAATGAAACCTATTGCCTCGTTTGCGCTAAGGGTTCCTGAAAGGGCACCGTCATCTGAATTGCTGATCTCGCCTTTAATGGGGATTATGGCAATGGAGGGGGAGGCATAGCCTTCAAGGCCCCCTGAAAAGGACGCTGCAACTATCAGCAGGAGAATGAAAACAATTAGCGCGANNCGATTACAACAGGACTAATGCCCCCAAAAGGGCCAAATCCGCTGGCATTACGCGCTTTTTCGGGGTTTTTTAGGGGCATGGGAGCATCACTGATTATTAATCCTTTTAGTCAAAAACATTAAATAGGTTGGGATAGGCCTATGGATTTTCTTGTAAGGGCAATTCTTTATGTTGCCCCGATGTATTTTGCAAACAGTGCCGCAATGGTATTTGGAGGCAGGACGCCGGTTGATTTTGGCGCGAGATTTCCGGACGGAAAGCCCGTGTTTGGGAAGGGCAAGACATTCAAAGGATTGGTATTTGGCATTGCCGCAGGGGCCATGGTTGCTGCAATACTCAAAGTGCTGTTGCCCGAGTATGCAGTGGCAGGGTTTGGCGCCGATTACAATGTATTGGGCTTTTTACTCTCAGCAGGGGCAGTACTTGGCGACCTTGTCGGCAGCTTCATAAAGCGCAGGATCGGAATTGAACAGGGAAAGGAGGCACCTTTGCTTGACCAGCTTGATTTTGTAATCGGCGCGATAGCGCTTGGCAGCATTGTGTATGTCCCTTCAGTTGCGCTCGCGCTTGCAGTGATAATTGCAACGCCTTTCATACACCGCATCTCCAATTATATTGCATTCAAGGCAAACCTCAAAAAGGTGCCGTGGTGAATGCGGGCAGGAAGGAAATTGCTTTCCTTGCAAAGTTTGCCGTAATTTTCTCTTCAGCTGAATTCCTCATTTTCACCCTTGATTTTTCGGCGCTGCAGGTCTTTATTGCAAGGACGCAGGCCGGGCTTTTCGGGCTGCAGGCTAGCGGGAGCAGAATCATTCTGGAAAAAGGGATATTTGACATTACGCCCTCATGCACCGGCCTTGTGAGCGCTTCCATACTAGGCGCGATAATTTTCTCGCTTTCCAAGCCATCACTGGGGCAGAAAGCGTACATATTTGCATCAGGGGTTGTTTTGCTCCTTGCGCTGAACTATATTCGGGTACTCGCTGTTGTGTGGACCGGGGCGCAATTCGGCATGGATGCAGCCCAGCTGTTGCATATTGCCTCATGGTTTGCAACTTCGCTCATCGTGCTGGGCCTTTGGTATGTGTTCACGAAAAGGGTTTCAAAAGTGGATGATTTTGCGCAGATTTTATAACCGTAATTCCGCAGCCTTTTA
>DUGC01000053.1 GCA_013331625.1 Candidatus Iainarchaeum sp.
ATGCACGACAAGCTCTTTGAAAACCAAAGCTCGCTCAGTTCAGCCAATTATTCAAAGTGGGCAGGGGAACTTGGCCTCAATGCAGCGACATTTAGTGCCTGTATGTCCTCAAATGACACAACCGATGACATCAAGGGGGACATCTCCGACGCAACTGCAATCGCGCAGGGCATTGCGGCGCAGCAGGTCCAGTTCGGCGGGACACCCAGCTTCATTATAGTCTTTGAAAAGAGCGGGGACAACTATAACAAGGTCAGGGCTGCAATAGAGCAGCTAAGGCAGGTCAGGCCGGATTTCTTTGGCTTTGCAGAGGACAAGGCGGATTCAGCCAAGTTCGCCGCAGTGGTTGTGGGCGCGCAGGGCTATTCCACATTCAAGCAGGTCCTGGACGCAGGCGCGGCATAAATAATTTTGGCAGCCTTTTGGCTGCATCCTTTCTTTTTTAATAGTAAGCGAAAGTATATTGGCTTTTTGCGAGCGGCAGCGAGCTGGGTTCCATGAGGGCGTGAGTCTGAATTGGGTTGATGCTACCGCCGCGCATCTGCGGCGATTTTTAGTTATTGCGGCAGGNNTTTTTTTATCCCTGTTGCAAGGAATTGTTTTAGTTCCTGCATGGTCATGCCGCGTTTGTCCGCTTCTTGGCGGAGTTTTTCCCAAAAGTCGCTTGAATATAACCTTTCTTTTCCGCTTTCCCTGTGGGCTTTTGCCATTCCCCTATATACAGGCCTTAAGTGTTTTGGGATAAGGTATAGTTCATAATTTTCTGTTGCCCCCACTTTTGCCCTGTTGTAAGCCCTTGTTTCTTGTACTCTCCTAGCTACTATTTCAAGCGATTTTTTAGCATCAGCGGATGAAATTCCTGCAGCTCTCATAATTGTGGCTCTTTGGGCGGGGCTGATTGACATTAGCTGCTTTACAATGCTGTTTATGCGCTGCTCTCCGGGGGCATTGCGTATCATGATGTCCCGCAATTTTGATTCCACTGCGGCCAAATGGCTCTTGCGCCTGACTGTTTCAACCCTCTCCCACACTTTGGCTTTGGTTGCATCGCTTTGGCCTGCCATTGCAAATAAGACCTCCTTTTGTTTTCTTGCAGGCAATTGCCGGACAAGAGAGAAAATCTGCCCCTGCGTTAATTCCCTTGCGATTTTTTGACGGAGGATGCGTTCAACTTTTGTAAATAATGCGTTGGGGTTTACTGAAGCCATTTCTGCGCTGACTTCCTTTCCGCGGAGCGCTTTCCTCACAATTGTTTGCTGCTCGGGGGTCAAGCTGCGGTATTCTTGAGACATCAAAATTTCCGCCTTTTTTGCAGCAATCTGGGCAGGCATTAACCTTCCGATCATTAACAAATTTCTTCTTCTTCTTTTGGGGATTACTATGCTTCTTAATCTGCGCCTTTCAAGTCCTTGGATAGTACTGACTATCCCTCGCATTAACTCGTATCTACCTCGCCCTTTCTGCATGGTAATCTTACTTATTTGAAGTTTAAAAATGTGATTTCCATTTATGATGGCCCTCTTAATAGTGATTTGCGCCCTGTTGTTTGGCCCTCCACCAATTCCTTTTTATTTTGGTTCAATGTTGTTCCTTATTGGTGGCAGGGTTTGGCAAATGTGGTTGTTTACAGCTCCCCTTCGTGCGCGTTCTGCACGCTTGCAAAGCGCTTCCTGCAGGAGCGCAATGTGGAATACACCGAGCATAATGTGGCGCAGGATCCTGCCAGGGCCGCCGAGATGTTTGAAAAGAGCGGACAGTCCGGGATTCCCGTGCTTGACATTGACGGGAAAATAATTGTGGGCTTTGACAGGCCTGCGATCAAGAAGGCGTTGGGGATTGAGTGAGCAAGGGGTTGATTGCCATATGGATTCGTATGATTTCATCATAATCGGCGCTGGCTCTGCAGGCCTTCCTGCGGCAATTTACGCCTCGCGCTTCCGCCTCAAAACAGTTGTGATAGGAGAGCTTTTGGGCGGCACCATTACAACAACCCATGTGGTGGAGAACTGGCCCGGCTTTGTCTCAATTAGCGGCCTTGGCCTGATGGACGAGCTCAAAAAGCATGTTGATGCAAACAATGTCCCTGTAATTGCCGACCGTGTCACTTCCGTTGAGGCAAAAGGCCCGCATGAATTAGTGGTGAAAACCCTTGAGGGCAAAGAGTACAGGGCAAAATCCATCCTTTTTGCAACTGGCACGAGCAGGAAAAAGCTCGAAGTGAAAGGCGAGAAGGAATTCACCAATAAAGGCGTGAGTTACTGCGCAGTATGTGACGGGATGCTTTTCCGCAACAAGGTTGTTGCGGTAGTGGGCGGAAGCGACAGCGCCGCAAAGGAAGCCCTCTACCTCTCGGAGCACGCATCAAAAGTTTACATTATCCACCGCGGGGATAAGATAAGGCCCGAGCCTATCAATGGCGAGCGCGTGAAGGCCAACAGGAAAATCGAGCTTTTGCTCAACAGGAATATTTCCGAAATATTTGGCGAGAAGGCCGTGAAGGGAGTGCGCTTTCGGGAAGGTGGCGAGCTCAGGCTCGACGGGGTATTTGTGGAGATCGGCGCTACCGCGAATTCTGAATTGGCAGCAAAGCTTGGAGTGAAGCTCAATGAGAAGGGCGAGATCATAATTGATGAGAAGAGCCGCACGAATGTTGCAGGGGTTTTTGCGGCAGGCGATGTCGCAAACAGGCGCTTCAAGCAGGCGATTACCGGGGCAGCGGAGGGCGTGATTGCCGCGTTCTCGGCGTATGAGGACATCAACAGCGCGGGCTCGAAGAAGCCAGGGTGATTTTTTCATCTAATTTCCTGTCGGCATGCATTGAGAGTTAAGTGTAATTCCTGCCGGAACGACTGGAACCCCCAATAAGCTATGTGTTTTATCTCTGTATTTTGGTCACTTTCAGCCTGAGGAAGAAGGCTGCCTCTATTGGAAAAATGGTCTTTAAGCGGATTTAGCTTTTTTTGCATTAGCAACATAAGGCTGATAACTTCTGAGGTCATTTGCCTGTCCTTTTTCACCAATAGTCTGAACTTCGATTCTTTTTTAGCCAAATCATTTCCTGAAGATTCAGCCACATTCTGAAGCGATATTAATTTTGTAATCAGTCTGCCTTTTTTCTCGGGAATTCCAAGCCATATAGGTGCATTCAGTACAAAAAATTCCTTCATCTTGTTTGTGCATCTCTCGACATTATGCTTATCCTGTTCTGAGTATGTGCCTTGCCTATATTTCAGATAATCAAAAGGATAGGACTCAAATATCCTGCTGGCTTCCCCTGCTATTTGCCTTCCGACAGCTTCCTGAATCATTGTGCCGTTTATCAGCCCCTGCCTTAGTTGCTGTTCACGGGCCCTAATCAGCCTCAGGATTTCGGCCCGTTGGGCAGGAAGGCCAGTTGCTTCAATGGCAGGGGCCCTGTCATTTTTTCCTTTATGAATATTGCGTTCGGTCGGCCTCATTTTATCATTAAAATAGATGCTACTGGAAAATATTAAGGTATTGACATGAAAGCATCCAAAACTGTCGAGTCCATCGCAATCCTTGGGGCCTCCGCAAACAGAACCAAGTTCGGGAACAAGTGCGTGCGGGCCTACAAAAAGCTGGGCTGGAAAGTCTTTCCCGTAAATCCGAAGGAAAAGGAAATCGAGGGCCTGAAATGTTATGCCTCTTTGCGTGATTTGCCCGAAAGGCCTTTCAGGGTTTCAATTTACCTTCCTCATGAAATTACGCTGGGCCTTGTCAAAGCCATAGCAGATTCCGGGGCAAGGGAAGTCATCCTCAACCCCGGTGCGGAGTCGCGTGAACTGGTTTTGGCCCTTGAGTCGAAAGGAATAAGGCCGGTCCTCGCGTGCAGCATCAGGATGGAAGGCCTCTCCCCCGATGAGTTCAGGGCGTGAATTTTTCCCTTATAAACCTTGTTCTATACTAGATTGCTATGAACCGCACGGGCTTCAAGGACCTCAATGAAAGCGAGATACTCGACAGCGTCCGCAGGGCGCTTGAGGGGCTCGAATTCTCGACTTTTGGCCTTGGGGTTTGCGCAAAAGATGCTTTGCTGAAGCTAAAAATCCGCGAGAGCGCAATCAGCTACATCTCCTCCTCTTACAACGCAATTTACGAATCCGACAACCACAACCTCTATGCCCTAATCGACCTTGACCGCGGAATTGTCGAGGCAAGGCCCTCAAGTGTCTACATCGAGGGGCGCTACAACAAGTATTCGCGTAAAATCGCGCAGACATTCCATTACTGCTTCCGCTGCAAAGGGCGCGGCTGCAGCAACTGCAATTTCACCGGAAAGCTCTCAGAGCTCTCAGTACAGGAGATTTTAGAGCAAAAGCTGCTTGCCCCCTTTGGTTCCGGCCACTCAAAGTTCCATGGAGCGGGCAGGGAAGATGTCGATGTGCTCATGCTGGGTGCGGGAAGGCCATTCATATTCGAGGCGCTGGATCCAAAAAAACGCTCGGCAGACCTCAAGGCCCTTGAGGATGAAATTAATTCCGCTTTCAATGGGCTGGTTGGAGTGCATTCGCTCTCGTTTGCAAAAAAGGAGCGCATAGAGCAGCTCAAGAGCACGCCGTTTGAGAAAGTGTACTCCGCGCTCTGCTCGTGCGGCGAAAAAATAAGTCCGCAGGAATTAAATGCCATCGCCGGAAAAGCTTTTGATGTTGCGCAGATGACTCCAGAGCGCGTTTCAAAGCGCCGTGTGGAAAAGGAGCGCAGCAAGAGCGCCAAGGTCCTCTCCGTGCAGCTGCTGAATGATGCTGAATTCAGGCTGGAAATCCTCGCCTCCCACGGCCTTTATGTGAAGGAATTCATCTCAGGTGACGGGGAGCGGACAAAGCCGAGCGTTTCTTCTCTCCTTGGAAAAAAGTGCGCGTGCAAGGAACTTGATGTTATTGAAGTGAGGGCATAGCTAATTTTCACTCTGGTTCAAGTGCCTGTCTGACAATGGGCTTTTCCAAGTCAAGCAGGTATAGATCACCCAGTGAGGAAGATTTAATTGAATTCCTCCGGAAAAACTGATTTCGTATTGGGCCATAAACCTCAGGATAAACCGCCAAAAGCCTTTTCGGAAGGTAAATCATTCCGTTTTCCCTATTAAATATTTCCCTGCGCTGCCTTATAAATTGATAAACCAAAAAGCTTCCAGGGGGCATCCCCAAAGCCTTCTTGAATTCCAGTGTTTTTTCTCCTTCAGTCCTGTCCTGCTTCCCGGTTGAATTCCCGTCGTTTTCTTTCCTTTTTGCCCTTGAAACGCGCTGCACATTCTTAATGATAATCTGGTTTTCTGCTTCATCATACCCAAGCACAAACCGGGGGTGCCTTTGCCCATCCATTAGCACAAAATGAGGTCTAACTGAGTTGAATCCGTCAAAAAACTTCCAGCGTTTGGATTTCTTCAAATTAAAATCCACCCCGGCCCTAGCTTTAGGTCTGGCTCTTGGCATTGGCAAAGCATTCTTCATGAAAACATAATATGCCACTGAGCAATAAAAACCTATTATTAGTGGCGGGTTTGTTTAATAGAAACTCAAGAAACACCAAATTTCAATATTGCTCTGACTTTTCAACATCCCCTAATTTAACCAAAAAATAGTTAGCGGCAGGTCTTCCCTGCCAAATTTCAATTTCACTCTTCCACGTCCACTATTCCCGTCTCTGTCACCCTGTATATCGCCTCTCCGTCAGGGAGCGATGGCGAATCAACGAGCTTTGCAACGCGCTTGTCTTCCTTTCCTTTGCGCAAATAGAGCCTTGTCTTGCTCGCGTGGCCCACAATGTTTCCCCCGATCGGGGCTGTGGGGTCTCCGAAGAGGATATCAGGCCTTTCCATTACCTGGTTTGTGACGAGCACTACGATATTATTCATTTCCGCAAGCTTTTGCAGTGTGCGCATGTGCTTGTTGAGCTTTTGCTGCCTCTCAGCAAGCGTGCCGCGTCCTACGAATTCCGCCCTGAATTGCGCGGTGAGTGAGTCCACTATGACAAGCTTGATCCCTTTTTCCTTCACAAGCTCATCCGCCTTGTCGGCGAGCAGTATCTGGTGGTCGGAATTGTATGCCCTTGCAACCAATATGTTCTTTAGTGTTGCTTCGGGGTCAAGGCCGTGTGATTGCGCTATTGCAATGACCCTTTCGGGCCGGAAGCTGTTTTCGGAGTCAATGTAGAGGCATCCCCCTTCAAGGCCTCCCTTCTCTTTTGGAAGCTGTACAGTGACCGCTGTCTGGAAGCACCATTGCGTATTGTGCAAAAACACAGGCTTATTGCCCCCTATGAAGCTGTGCACTTCAGGGACAACAAGGTCGTATACCCAGTCGTTGTATTCTTTGCTTTGTATTGCAGTGATTTTCTCCCACTTTGTCTGTGATTCCATCACGAGCTTGAGCGTGCCAATGTCCTTTCTTAATTCTTCATCACCAAGCAGGCGCTGTGCCATTGTGGTAAGCGCTTTGGATATCTCATTGGCCTTTTCCGGGCTCATTTTCCTTGTGATGTAATTTTGGAAAGTGCTTTTCTTCATCCTCATTTCTGTCCTGATCTGTGTGGTTTCAAAGGGCATCACTGAAAGTGCTTTCATCACATTTTCATGGGTAGGCTCTTTGAGAAGTTCCTTCCCATATTGGATTTCCGTCATTCTCATTGTGAAAAATCCGAGCATATCCCCAAGCGTTTTCTTAGTTATCCTTTCCATGTTCGGCTCTTTTCCAAAGAAGCTCACGAATAGTGTCTGGAATCCATTTTCAACCATTGCCTTTTTGCTCCACTGGTTAAACCTTCTCCTCGAGCCGCTGAGCTTGGCATAAACCCTCTTGTAAATCGGCGTTATTGCTTGGATCGGTATGCCATATTTTGTTGAGATGTTTTTTTCGCTCGTGATGGCGTTGTCCTTTTTGAGGAGGCTGTGCTTTTTCATTATATCCGCAAGCACGAGTTTTGCCTTGGGTTCTGTCACGAAATTCTTGTAGAATTCTTTCCCTTTTATGATTGACATTGTAGCCGTGACGCTGATGCCCAGCCTGTTGAAAAGGTATGCAAGTTCTTCGCTAAGAGTTTTTGCCCGCGTTCCTGAAACTATGCAATTGCTGACCTCGCCATCGCCGTCAAGATAGCCTGCGAGGAATGCTTTTGCAGTTTCTTGTGGGGATGTAAGGATTTCTTCTGGGACGAACTTGTTATACGCATTTGTTTTTGCAAGCCCTCCGAGCAACTCTTTTGTAGGCTTTTGGAAAACTATTAAATTACGCTTTTCATCAAAATAGGGCTTGTATCCAAAGCGCCTCTCAATGTATCCGATAAGCCATGCTTGCGCTTTCCTGTCAAAGATTGTAATGCTGCACGGGTTTGCGCACCCTTCTGCTGCATACAATCCGAGGAAATAAGCGTCCTCTTGCGTGAGGTCAGATTTCCCTGCAAAATCAATTTTTTCAGGAACCCCTATGAAGTCGCCTTCTTCGAGCAGCCCGCTTGGCTTCCACTGTACGCCTTCCTCATTGAGCGAAAGGAGTGGGTGGTTTTCAGTAAGTTCAAGCGATGCACCCCTCTCGGTTTTCACGACGCGAAGTGTCTTGCAGTGCTCCCTGAATAGGTTTGCTGCAACCGCTTTCTGGGGATTGCCATGTTTGTCAATTCCTATCACTTCTATGGGGCGCTTGAGTTCAGCTAGGAACCCCCCGTCAAATGGCCTCTCGTTCACTGCATAATTATTGTAAACATCTTCCATGCTCTTAAGATGTGCCTTATCCGGGTTGAAATAGAAAAGCTTTGTGTCCTTTGAAACGCATTTCCCGCTCGCAAACTTGCCGTAGACCTCGGTTATGCTCTGTGTCTCTATCCCGCCGCCTATGAGGGTATCAACTTCCTTGCTTCCTGTGGTGAGCCTTCCGACAAGTTTCCTGCGCTCTGCAATATCTGCTGCGGTTACATATCCCATATCAAGGGTGTCGCGTGCCGCTTTGATCGCTTTTTCAGCAGTGCCCTCTCCGAGCCCTGCAGCTTCTATGAGTTCGGCAGGGGAAGATATTGCGATGCTCTCAATTGATTTGTATCCTGCAGCAATCAGTTTTTCGGATGCCTGCGGCCCGATCCCGGGCAGGTCCTCTATGCTCTTGATTTCCTTGGCCATGCTGGTCCCTCCTGCACTTTTTGGCTTTTCGAGGATCCGCTTCCCATGGCGGGAAAGCCCCCCATTGCCGAGTTCGTGCTGACAATATATTGTGCTTAATTGGTTTATAAATGCTCCAAAGGTTCATTGCCGGTGCAAGCTGCCTCTTGAGGGTGCATTGTGTACCCGCTGTGAAGAGTTTGCCTAGCCAGATATTTTTTTCTTCCAAATCCCATTGTGTGTTCACTTTGTAGAAATGACGCTATCTGCCTATTTATTTGCGAGAAGCAGTTTTGAAATGTCAGTGCCTTATTTCCGCTGCTCTTTTGTGCGCTTGCAGCCCTTCTATTGTGGCTAGTGCGCAGGCTATCTGCTTCATCTTTGCAAGGCCTTTTTTGCTTATTTGCTGGTATGTGGGTGTTTTGATGAAGTCTTTTGGGGATAGGCCTGAGGTGTAGCGTGCCGCTCCGCTTGTTGGCAGAGTGTGGTTGGTTCCGCTACAATAGTCGCCGAATACTTCTGCGCTGTTTTCTCCGATGAAAAGCGACCCATAATTCACAAGCTTGCGGATAATCTTTTCCGGCTTTTTTGTTTGAATTTCCAAGTGTTCTGGCGCTATGGAGTTGGCTACCTCAATTGCTTCTTTGATATTTTTGCACAGTATCATGTAGCCATTTTCAAGTGCTTTTGCAGCGGTTTCTTTTGTGGAAAGTTGCTTGAGTTGCCTTTCAATTTCCTTTCCAGTTTCGCTTGCGACTTTTTGTGATGTTGTAACTAAAAATGGCCTTGCGCTGACATCGTGCTCTGATTGTGCTAGAAGGTCGGCTGCGATGTAAGTAGTTTTTGCGCTATCGTCTGCAATTATGAGCACTTCGCTCGGGCCGGCAACAAAATCTATTCCTGCAGCGCCGTATACTTGTTTTTTTGCTGCGGCCACGTATTTGTTTCCCGGCCCCACGATTTTGTCAACTTTTGGAATGATCCCTATCCCATAAGCCATTGCAGCAATTGCCTGCACTCCGCCAATGCAAAATATCTTGTCGGCGCCGGCAATATCGCTTGCCACTATGGTTACAGGCGCGATTTTTGGGGAGCATACAATGACTTCTTTTACCCCGGAAACTTTTGCAGGGATTGTGCACATTAGTGCAGTTGAAGGCAATGGGTATCTTCCGCCCGGCACATAGCAGCCGGCGCTATTGAGGGGAATTACTTTTTGGCCAAGCACTGCCCCGTTCATTTTGATTTCGAATGGCTTTATTTGCCGAAATTGCGCTTTTGAAAAATCTTTGATCCTTCTGGCTGCTTCTTTAATTGCTTTCAGTGTTGGCCTGTCAATTTTTTTGTAAGCTTCCTTTATTTCGTTTTTAGTGACCTGATAGGGTTTTTGGCTGTCAAATTTTTGTGAGTATTTATTTACTGCCTCTTCCCCGCGCAGCCTGATGTCCTCAAGCATTAGCCTTACGGTATCGATTTCTTCAGCTTCCTTGTTTTTAGGAAGTTTCCAAAACTCGTCTGCGGTTATTGTTTTCATTTTCTTCTCCCCTCTAATTCACTGCGGATTTCATTGATTGTAATGCCTTTTTTTGCCATTAGCACAAGCGTAAAATATGCGAGGTCGGCTATTTCCCATATCAAGTTTGCCCTGTCGGTGTAGTTTGCCACTTCGCCTGCTTCTTCTAAGAGTTTTTCTTTAATATTGCTTTCGCTGAGTGAAATTTTTGAAGTGTATGAACCTTCTATTGGATTTTTGACTCTCTGGTTTATGGTGTTATAAAGGTCTTCGAGCCTGAATTGCTTGTCCCCAAAGCAGGCATATTTTCCGTTATGGCATGCAACCCCCTTTTGTTTTACGATATAAAGCAGTGCGTCGCGGTCGCAGTCATAGCGAGCCGAGAGCAATTTTTGGAAGTTTCCTGATGTTTCTCCTTTCACCCATATTTTATTTCTGGACCTGCTATAGTATGTTGCCCTGCCGCTCTCAAGCGTCTTTTTCACTGATTCTGGGGTTGAGAATGAGAGCATGAGTACTTCTCCGTTTTCTTCTTGGGTTATGGTTGGGACAAGGCCGTTGTTTTTTTGAAAATCAACCAGTGAAATGAATGCTTCACTGAGGCGTATTTTTCCAGTGTAAATTGACATTCCGAGCTGTGAGTTCATATTATTTTCCTCCAGCCACTTTATTTCCTCAATGTTAGAGATGCCGCCTGCAATTGTTATTTCATTTTTTGTTGCACCCCTGATCTGCAGGGGTATTTTCCTGTCAATTCCTTGCAGCATGCCTTCACCATTCACGTTTGTGAACAAGAACTCAGAGCAATAATCTTCCAGCTCCTCAATAGCTTCAAAGGGGGTCATGTTCGTGGATTCCTGCCATCCTTTATTCACGACAAACCCGTTTTTTGTGTCAATTGCAACAATGATTTTTTCTTTTGGAAGCTCTTTGAGGAATTCTTTTGTTGCGCTTGTTCCGATGATGATTTTTTTTGCCCCTGCTTTTATCATGTCCCGCGCCTTTTGAACAGTCCTGATTCCGCCGCCAACCCTGCAGGGAGCAATTTTGCAAATTTCCTTCATGATTTGCTCGTTGGTGCCTTTTCCAAGAGCTGCGTCAAGGTCTATTACTGCAATTTCTCCGTATTTGCAAAACTCTTTTGCAAGATCTAGCGGGTTTTCAACTTCGAGGACTTTTTCTTTTCCCTGCCGCAGCTGCACGGCTTTTCCGCCCATGAGGTCAATGCTTGGGATAATCATAGCCTCACCGCCATTGCGTTTTCTTTGAGGTATTTTTTCACTTCTGCTATGCTGTACTTGTTGTAATGGAATATTGATGCGGCAAGCGCCGCGTCGGCTTTTCCTTCATTTAAGACTTTGAGGATGCTTTCGGGGTCTTTTGCTCCCCCCGAAGCAATTACTGGGATGCCTACTGATTCTGAAATGCTTTTTGTGAGTTCAATTTCATAACCATTTTTTGTGCCGTCGCGATCTATTGAAGTGAGCAGTATTTCGCCTGCCCCCAAGAGCTCTGCTTTTTTTGCCCATTCAACAGCATCAATACCTGTATTTATCATCCCACCCTGTGTGAACACTTTCCATTTTCCTTCCGATTTCTTTGCATCAATTCCAATCATAATGCATTGGCTGCCGAACCTTTGGGCTGCCTGTGTTATAAGCTTGGGGTTGTTCACTGCAGCGCTGTTGAGTGAAACCTTGTCCGCTCCGCTATTCAGGAGCTTGGCAATATCACTCACCATGCTTATCCCGCCGCCTACTGTGAATGGGATGAATATTTCTTTTGCAACCTCTTTTACTAATTCAGTCATTGTTTTCCGGTTTTCAATTGAGGCGGTAATATCCAAAAACACCAGCTCGTCTGCTCCCTGCCCTTCATATTTTGCTGCAAGCTCTACAGGGTTTCCTGCATATTCAAGCTTGTTGAAGTTTTTTCCCTTGACCACCTTGCCGTCTTTCACGTCAAGGCAGGGAATTATCCTTTTGGTCAGCACTCAAGCCACCTCTTTAACAATTCAAGGCCATAAATGCCGCTTTTTTCAGGGTGGAACTGAGTTGCAAGCAAGTTCCCCCTTTGCACAGCGCAGGCATAATCTATAACGTAATTGGAATTTGCTGCGACGACTTCTTTTCCAGCAGGCATTGGGTAATAGGAATTTGTAAAATACGCAAACCCTTCCTTGACTATCCCTTTTTTTGAAGGTTCCACTTTGTTCCAGCCCACTTGCGGGACTTTTCCTGTTTGGAATTTTACCACTTTTCCCCCTATTGCACTGAGCCCCGTAGTGCCTGGGCTTTCTTCGCTCTCTTCGAATAAAACCTGCATGCCAAGGCAGATTCCCAGGAATTTGCGGTCCTCTTCAAGAGCTTTTTTTACAGGCTCTTCAAGCTTTCTGGCTCGCAGCTCTTGCATAAAATATCCAAACAGGCCAACTCCGGGGAGGATTATTGCCTTAGCCCTGCCTATTTTTTTGGGGTCAGAGGAAACAATGGGGTTTGCGCCGGCCTTTTTCATTGCATTCATGACGCTGCTGATGTTTCCTGTGCCGCAATCAACTATGGTCACTTCTTTCACTTTATATCACTCCTTTTGTGCTTGGGATGTACTCTTTTAGCCTCTTGTCTTTTGAGCACGCCATTTTCGTGGCTTTGCCAAATGCCTTGAAAATTGCTTCAATTTTGTGGTGGTCGCTCCTCCCAGTGGCTTTTACAACCACATTTGCCCCAAGGCCAATTGAAAAACCATAAAAGAAATCTTCAAGTGTATCACTATCAAAACCGCCGCAAAAACGTCTCCTAAACTTTGTGTTGTATTGCAGGAATGGCCTTCCTCCAATGTCGAGTGAAACCATTGCAAGCGATTCGTCCATAGGGTAGACAAAAAAACCTGCCCGATTGATGCCCTTTTTATCTCCGAGAGCTTTCCTGAATGCTTGGCCAAGGGTTATTCCTGTGTCCTCAATCGTGTGGTGCTGGTCAACTTCGAGATCTCCCTTTGCATTGATTTTGAGGTCTAAAGATCCTGCCTTTGAGAAATTTGCGAGCATATGGCCAAAGAACATGGCTGGAAAATCAATGCTCGAGTTTCCTTTGCCCTCAATGTGGAGGGCTACTGCGATGCTTGTTTCATTTGTTTTCCGCTCAATTGTCGCGCTTCTCATTCAACCACTTCCAAAATTTTGGCTGTGTCTTTGAGCGTCTTTAAAGCGCCGTTTTTTTCCATGAGGTCTTCAAACTTTCGGCCCGCCGATTTTGGGCTTACTGCTATAAATTCAATTCCTGCGCTTTTTGCTGCCTGCAGGTCATCAATGCTATCTCCTATGTATATGTTATCAATTGTCCCAAGGTTGCTGATTGCAAGTTTGATTCCTTGCGGATCTGGTTTTCCCGTTCTGACATCGTCTGCAGTGACAATGGCATCAAACAATCCGTTTATGCCAAGCCTTTGCAGGGTATATCCCGTTTCACTCCTCGGCCTGTCTGTGACAATTGCGAGCCTGAATTTGCTTTTGAGTTTCTCAAGCACATTTTTGCTTATGAGCAGGGTTTCTTTATCGATGAGCTTTCCTTTAAGGTAGAATTCCTGGAATTTTTCAATTATTTTCTCCTTTGGTATTGCGATTCCTTTGTCTTTGATTATCTTTTTTGTAAGATCCCAATCATTGTTGCAGCCACCACGCTCTTTTACCGCCTGCATATCTGCGGGGAGAATCTTTTGGCCGGTGAAGTACTCAGCAGTCTTTGCTATTGCCGCCCTGTAAGAGTTGCTCACATCCACGAGCACCCCATCCATGTCAAATAAAATTCCTCTGTTGCCATAAAATTCCTCGATCAATTTGAGGAATGCATTGCAACTTTTTAGAGGCCCTATTGTTATGCGCAGGCAGCCTTTGAGAAGAGGATTTTTTTCCATGCTCCTGACAAGCAGTCCTTTGCTTTTGAGAAATTCATTTAGCGCCTGTGCGCTTTTCCCGAAATTTGCGAGTATGAAATTTGCGCTGCTTGGAAATGTCTTGATTTGTAGCTCTTGCAGCCTTTTTAAGGTCAGTTCCCTGTTTTGGATTACTTCATTCACATACTCGCGCACAAAAATGTCATCCTCACTTGCAGCTTCGATTGCTTTTAGTGCTATTGCATTGACGCTGTAGGGGGGTGTAATTTTCCTGATTGCTGAGATTGTGGTTTTGTTTGAAATGATGTACCCTATTCTCAGGCCTGCGAGGCCGAATGCTTTGGAAAATGTCTGCAGGATAGCCACGTTCTTATATTCGCTCATTTTTTCCCTGAATGTGGAGCCGGAGAACTGCCAGTATGCCTCGTCAATTAGCACGAGTGACTTAGCTGCTTTTTTGCAAATCCTTTCAATATCTTGCGTGTCGACCACTGTTCCGGTTGGGTTGTTGGGGTTGACAAGTACGACAAGTTTGGTATTGTTACTGATGCGCTCAAGCACTTCATTAATTGGGAAGCTCAAATCCTCATTATAGCTGATTTCCCTGATTTTTGCGCCAGCAACTTTTGCATAAAATTCAAAAATTGGAAACGTAGGGGATGGAATGATTACCTCGTCACCTTCGCCTACAAAGGCTTCAATTGCCAACTTTATTGCCTCATCTGAGCCATTCGTGAGAATAAGCTCGTTTTCGGCAATGTTGAGATATTTTGCCATTTTTCCTCTTACTGCACTGTATTCTGGATATGCTGATATGTCCTCCTCTGTTATTGAGCGGATCGCATCAAGCACTCTTTGCTGGCAGCCTTTTAGGTTTTCATTGAAATCAAGGCGTGTTTTTCCCCTCCTGCCTTCAAGTGGTGGGGTGTATGGGGGTATTTCAGCAATTCTGCGTTTTGGCTCTATTGCCTCTTTTTGGCCAATAATGACAAAGTTGCTCTCAAATATCTTCTCATATACTTCAAGGCCTTCTTCTTCCATTGATTTTCCGCTATAAACAATGTCGATTACTAGGTCGGCAAGGCCTTTGCTGATGTTTGGTTCAACGCAGCCATTGATAAAGACTTTTTTGAACTTAAATCCAAGGCGCTCGAGACTTCCAAGGTATTTGCAGGCCATTGCCCTGTATTTTGCAGAAATGTAAACCGTGGCATTGAGAGAGATATCATTGATGCTCTTGCCCGCAGGCCCAAGAAGGCATAAAGCGGGTTTTTTGAATTTTGCATTCGGGTCATTCCAGGTTATCCTCTTTATTACCTTCAGGTTGTTGTTTTTGCTCGATGTGCAAAATTCATTGAAAAGGTCCTCTCCCGTAAGGCCTAAGGCATTTTTTCCTTTTTCATAAAACTCGCTGAGGAGGAACGGTATGTCCTCTCCGCGCGCCTCAATAATTCTATCTGGTTGAGTGTTTTGTAGTTGCAAAAAAGCCTTTTGCCTATAAGCTGCCAGACCGGAGTTCTTGGGCGCCAAGATGAAGGCAATCACTGCAGTCAATTAGGTCCTCAGAAGCCTGTCCTTTGCCTGAGATGAAGTGAATCACTTGCCTTAAGTGGGAAAAAAGTGGGATTCATAAGTAAGTAGTTATGAGTATTTGTTTTTAAAGCTTACTTCATGAGTTGCTCAAGTTTGAACGATTTTACTGCTGGCGAGGCTTTCAGATATGCTTTGAGCCTTTCCATGTCTGCTTTTGAAAAATCGGCAATAACTTCCCATTCGGCCTCTTTTCCTCTCTTAAGGCTCCTTGAGCTAGTATGCACCAAATCAACTTTATTGCGTGCCAGTATTGCAGCAGCTTTAAAGAGGCATCCCGGCTCATCCCCGAATACGATGACGAGCTTTTTTGTCCCTGTTTCAATCGGAAAAAGAATTATCCTCCCATTCGCATTGTCTAAATGCGCCACCATGTTCTCCCCGGTCTTGATTCCGAGCGTTTCACGGAAAGAACTCGGGATTATGACTCTCCCTTTGCTGTCAACTTTTACATCTGCTGTTGTCATTGAAAGAATCTGGAAGAAAACATTTATAGGAACTGGGATTGCCAGATTACTCCCCGCTCTCGATGCAGACATTATTGAGTTGCGTGCTTGCGACAACTTTCTGCCCGCTCTTTTGCAGGTCAACTAGGCCAAATGCCTTGAGGTAGTGCAGATCCCTGCTTATTGCTTCCTGCTTCCTCCTGAGGTCTTTTGCTATTTCCGATACGCCTTTCTCGTCTTTTACCCCGTTGGCTTTTTTGATCAGGTAGTGCAAAAGGTCCAGCTTTGCAGGCGAGAGGATTTTATATAATTCCTCATATGAGTCGAGATAGAGCATGTTGGATGTCTGCTTGATCTGGCCGAGTGGCTTTTTGAGCAGGTCTTCCTCATCCTTGCCCATGTCGCCGCCAATCACTATTGTGAGTGCTTTCTCTTTCATATCAGTCACCTTACTTAATATAACCTTAAAGTTATATATTTGTTTGGTTGTCGCCTGCCCATTTCCTGACAAATTTATCCCTATATTCCTTCCAGTTCTCCAGTATGTCTGATTTTGCCCGTAAAAATAATCCTTGGTCTATGCGCTCTTCAGGAAATTCCGTTTTATCATCCTTGCCTTCATAAAACCGGTGTATGTGGTAAATTCCATGCGCAGTATCATGCTTAATGACCTCACAAATGCCCTCGTCTGTATGCAAAAGCTGGATGACTGAGAAGCGGGCAAGGGCACGGGGTTCAAGTGAAATCTGGCGCTCGGTCATTATGAAATCCCGAAAGCTGTTGCCGAGCAGCTTGGTCTTTCTAAAAGACTTTATTTCCATTTTGAAATTTGGATTTTGGAGAATTTTAAATGAGATCAGGGGTTCATTGCCGGTGCGGCCTTCGCCTGGCCTCAAGCGAACTTCTGGCGTGGCACATATCAACAATATTTGGCTAAAATATAATGCTGCCGCTCCCGAATATATTTGTGAAATCAGCCGGGTCTACTGTCGCTCAAGCCAGCTGTATCTCAAGCGTGTCATATTTTGCCTTGAGGAGCACGTTCCTGCCCTGTTTGATCTTTTCGATCAGGTTGTGTTCTGAAAGCGCCGTGACATCCCTGCTGATAGCTTCCTGCTTCCTTTTGGTTTTCTTTGAAACTTCCGTCACTGTCTTCATGCTCTCGGGATAGTTCAGCAGGGCTTGGAGCATTTCGAGTTTCTTTGGGGACAGCAGGTCATATAGGTCTTCAACGCTCTTGAGGTAAAGTGTATGTGATCCATTCGGAGGCACTTTTGAAGGGTCGTTCCGTATTTCCTTTAGGTCCTTGTCAAGGCTTCCCCGTATTTTGATTATGAGTTTTTTTTTCATTCTGTCACCATCATAATTGCGGCCAACTTTTATATAACTTTATCGGTTATATTTTCGAAATACTTCGCCAGGTAAACATGCCAGTTCGCGCGGATGCTTTCCTTGCATTGATCAAGCGCGTCATAGGAAATTTCAATATTGAGGTGCTGTTTTTGTCCGCCTTTAAGATAAAATCTATGTGCGTGCAACCTCTCGTTTGAAGAACAGTCAAATCTTATTATCTCGCGTTGTTTGCTTCCGATAGTATGTAAGTGGGAAACAACGAACTCCATGAGCTCCTTGCCATCTTCGGAAAGGGTGAACTTAATGAAAAGGCTGTTTTTCCTCTCAATGTCGAGGAATTCACTGAACACAATTTCCATTTTCCACAGCCTCAAGAAGGCTGCTTTGAATAAGATTTATATTGCTCGGCAGAGTTCATTGCCGGTGCGGCTTTCAGTCTGCTTCTTTCTCCTTCATGATTCTCGCTCTTCTTCCCAAGTGCAGCTCGGCCCCGTTCATCCCCTCTTTGGCGTACGCCCCCTCGATGATGGCTTTTTCGCCTTCCCCCACGCCCTCCACTTCCTCGCACATCTCGTTCCATGCTGTGGCGCGCAGCTCCTCAACTCCCTGAGCGATGATGAAGTTCATGACTTTTCCCTTTCCACGCTCATTTTCAAACTCTTTTGCTGGAAATATTTTCTTGATCAGCACCTTCACGTTCACATTGTTCATCCCGTGCTCGATGTCATTGATCTCGCTGAACCTGACCTGCGCTTCCGGCAGGCTTTTGGAATCCGGGAGTTCAAGTGAGCTGTTATAATTCATGCTCAGCTGCAGCGCCCCGTTGTATGAGCCGACCGCGCAGTTCGAGAGCTTCACCGCGCTGCCACGCGCAACCCCGAGCTGCTGGGCTTTGTCAATATCCGCATGCCAGAGGGTTGCCCTGATCTCGGCGGTGCCGTCGGTCAGGGTCAGGTTTTGCAGCCTCCCTTTCTTCCCGTTGCGCTCGAATTCGCGCGGCGGGAAAATGGCGCTCACGCGCCCCATGACATCCAAGTTGTTCATCCCTTCCCGCAGATCGCTTATCCTTGTTTCCTCCCTGATTCTGCCATCCATTGGAACTCCAAGCTCTTTTGCGATCATTATGGCGGCCCCGGCATCCGTTAGCAGGCCTGAAAATTTCTCTTTTTTTGCATCAATGAGCTGCTGCACGTCCTGCCCGCTCTTTCCGGTCTGCTTTGTGAGCATGCTTTTAATCGATTCAAAATCAGCTGCAACCATTTTTCTCAAGATTAAAGATGTTGCATCAGGTAAAAATGCTTTGCGGTCCATTTAATGTAGCTTTCATCTTAGTGGTATTTTATGGCTTTTAGGGAAATTGCACGCGGGGTTTATATGCTGGCCCCTCAAAGGGGCTCTTTTAGCTCGAATATCTATCTGCTGGGGGGCAAAGAGAATGTGCTGATCGATTCGGGCCTTGCTGTTGATGCAGGCCGCCTCGTGTCTTCGCTGGCAATATTGGGCATTTTGCCAAAAAACATTGCGATGGTGCTCCATACCCACGGCCACTGCGACCATATTGGCGGCAGCGTCAGGTTCCCAGGTTCACAATTGTGGATGTCGCGCCACGACGGCAGGCTTGTGAATGCAAAAGATGCTTCCTTCACAGCTTGTGCGATGATGGGGCAGGGCTGCTACCCAAAAATCGGGGAATTTTATTCCGGAACTCAAGTTTTCAGCATTAATGATTATCGGCTCCTAGCGATTGAAACCCCCGGCCACACGAGGGGGAGCGTGTGCTTTTATGATGCGGATGCAAAAGTCCTCTTTTCAGGTGACACGCTCTTCAAGGGTGCGGTTGGAAGGCATGACCTTGCAAGCGGGGATAAGCAGGAGCTTGCAGGGAGCATTGCGCTGCTCTCGGGGCTGGATGCCAAAATGCTTTTCCCCGGCCACGGGCAGGCCCTGAAAGAAAAAACAGGGGAAAATTTTGCCCTTTGCAATGCCCTGCTGGATTGAGGAATTTCAGTCCGGTTTGAAGTGCGATCTTGCAGTGGATGCAGTTTGATCCTCAATAGCTTTTTATATGGATTCAGTTATTCCTATTAGTTGGTTTAGATGAATCACTTCGGCAAAGTCTACAAATCAATCCTCAAAGGCATTGAGGAAAAGGGCGGGCTTGCATTCGTGGTGATAGACCCCCCAAACCAGGAGCCGCACTTGGCAGGAAAGCTCGCAAAGGCCGCTCAGAATGCGGGCGTTGATGCGATTGCTGTCGGCGGGTCCGTGGGGGCGCAGGGCGAGCTTTTGGACAGCACGATTTTGCAGATAAAGGAGAACTCATCCCTTCCTGTGGTGCTTTTTCCCGGAAACATTGCGAGCGTGAGCAAGCATGCTGACGCGATCTATTTCATGTCGATGCTAAACAGCCTCGACCCTTACTACATCACGGGCGCGCAGATCGCTTCATCATATCCGGTAAAAAAGACCGGCCTTGAGATTTTGCCCACTTCATATATTGTTGTCGAGCCGGGGCGCGCAGTCGGGTGGGTCGGCAGGGCGCAGCCCGTTCCACGCGACCTCCCCTACCTTGCTGCAGTCACCGCGCTTGCAGGCCAGTACATGGGCTCGCACCTTGCGATTTTGGAATCCGGCGGCGGCGCATCCAGCCCCGCCCCTGCAGAAATGATTTCCTACACAAGAAAGCTCATAGATATACCGCTTGTTGTTGCAGGGGGTGTGCGCAATGAAAGATATGCCCATGATTGCATAAAGGCGGGCGCCGACATTGTGCACATAGGGAGCGCAGTCGAGGACCGCTCCGGCAATATTTCAAAAGCCGAATCGCTCCTTAAAAAAATGGTCGAGGCGGTGAGAAAGGCAGGCAAGGAAAAGGATCAGGGTGGAAAGCAGTAAACTAAAAGCAATGCCCCAAACTAAAAGATCCACGATACAATTCAAAATAAATGGCCCAAATTAGCGCAAAATATATGGTTCAAAAAAGCAACCCTGATTAAATCCTGTAAAGCAACCCGGAATCATTCCTGCTATTTCAAATTCATTTTTCACATTAATTATTTTATGGCATTTTCGTGGCATTTTTTTGGAAAAATCTTGTTTGGGGGGCCTTTGAGCGTTAAAAAAATCATCAGCGTTAAAAAAATCATTTTTGTGGTGGTGGAGATGAAAAATGATATCCGCATTTTTTTGAGGAACAATCCTGCGTATTACCTTGCAGGGGTTTTTGCAGGGCTTTTAATGGCATCTGCCCCCTTAGTTGCAGGCATTTGCATAGGCTCAATTGCAAACAATCCGCAATCCTGCAGGGCCGGCGCAATTTACACTATTTTCCAGCTGATTGTGGCCCTTGCAGGCATCTGCCTCATCGGTTTTTCAGCTGACCGCTTCCTGAGGGAAAAGAGCAGGATGCGCTCCACAAAGGGCAAGATAATTTCGGTGCTGTATAAGGAGTAATGTGTTTTCCTGCCAAGGCCGCCGGCCTTTCCGGCAGCAATATATACTCCTCATTTACAATATCCTGACATGACGAGGAAATCTCTTTGGATGTGGAGACGCCCGAACGCCTCAAACGGGTCTGTCTGCTGCCCCGCAAGGCTCACGGCCTATAAGGGCGAAAATAAGCATATAAGGCCATTACTCCAGGACTGGCTTATTGCCACTACTGACGGGTTATTATCCCAAAATCATCTGCAGGTTCCGAGCCGGGACCTTTCAAGGCAAAGTGGTTATTCACGAAGTGTCATTAACGAGCTTGTCAATGTTCGAAGGGCCAAGATGGGCCTCAATGCAAAAGGGAGTAGGGGCGGCCCTAGGCTTAAAACTCCCCAGGCTGCTGTTGCCATAGTAAATGGAGTATGCAAGCGTGCGCAGGCAGCTGGAAAAAAGACCATCAATTTGGGTGAACTGCACTCTGCACTCATAAATGGAACCCGGACACAAGGTTCCATTGGTTATACAATTTCAAATGTGACTTTGCGCAAGATTGTGAAAGACTTTAATGGGCAAAATGGGTTAACGGGGGGTAATGAACTCAGGGCTGTAGCTGTTGGCATAGGTGAGGATTCTCGTTCAATTGCCAGCTACCTGTGGCACAGGGGAATTAAGAACTTCAGGTTCTTATTTAGCTGCCGTCCGAGAAATTGAGGTTGTTATTTTGCGGACTGCCTTTTTACAATTTTCGCAATCTCCCCGCGCGCCGAGCACTTCGGTTCCCAGCCGAGCGCCTCTAATTTCTTTATTGAGTATTTGCGCTCGCGCAGCATCCTTTTGAGATATGCAGGCTTTAGTATGGGGTCGAAATTAAGGAGCGAATTTACCTGCGCAATTATGCTGCCAAGCCACACCGGAATAGTCCTGACCCTGCCCTCCATCCCGCTCTCCTTTCTTATAAGCTCGACAATTTCGCGCAGTGTCATCGGGTCTTTTTCAGCGACGTTGAATGTTTCGCAAAAGCTCTCCTCCTTTCCGGCGAGGAATGCGGCCGCATCCGCAACATCGCCTGCACATGCTATCTGCCATGTGTAATTTCCCTCCCCTATGAGCGGGAAACCTTTCCGGACTGTCTTTATAATGTCGCTCCAGTATTTGTTGCTTCCAAGCACCAGTGCAGGGCGCAGTATCGTTACGCAGAAAACTTCCTGATATGACAATACCCTTCTTTCGGCTTCGAGCTTGCTCTTTTCATAAATTGTCTGCGGTGCCGGCTCGCTCTCCTCGCTCTTCTCCCCGTCTGCAGGCCCATAAATCCCTGCAGTGCTCAGGAAAATGAACTGGTTAATGGAATTTTGCGCGCATGCCTCAAGCACGTTTTCTGTGCCCTTCACATTGACCTCGTAGGTGGAAGGGCCATCCTCGTCAAGCTTTGCCGCACAGTGCACAACAGCCTGCACCCCCCTCAGTGCCTTTTTTACCTGCATGGGGTTTAGCACGTCGCAGTTCCCCTTAGTGCACTCTGCCACTTCGTGCCCGCGTGACCTGAGCGCATCCACAATAAGGCGGCCTAAAAACCCTTCACTCCCCGTTACTGCAATCTTCATCCCTAGACCTTCTCAAGGACCACTATGGTGTCCTTTCCAAGTGGCCTGTGTTCAGAAATCCCAAACCTGATTTTGCGCTTTAGGCTGAACGCTTTTAGCCCCTTGGTTATTTTTCTGCGTGAGACTATAATAACCATGCGGTCTGCTAGGCGCTCGCTCAAAAATGATGTTGCGACCCTGTTCCCCGCTTCAACAAGCACTGACTGAACCCCCATTTTGTATAATTCAGAAAGCATGTCACGAAGACTGACTCTGCTGCCTTTTTTCCCGGCGACTATCACAAGGCCCCCGTGCTCTGCAATTTCCCTTCTCCTGCGCGCGTCCACGGGTTCTGTGCAGACAATTATTGTTTCCCCTTTTTGCACAAGCATCCTTGCGCTTTTTGGCATGGAAAGCTTTGAGTCAAGCACTATGCGCAAAGGGTTGCTTTCAGGGTCATTTCGCACTGTAAGCAGCGGGTCGTCCCTGAGCACGGTGTTGATTCCCACAAGCACGGCATCATGCTCTTTCCTCATCTTCTGCACAAGGTCAGATGATGCCCTGCCGCTGATGCGCTTTGCCCTGCCATCCCCAAAGGAGATGAAGCCATCGCTGCTCATAGCTATTTTCAATGTGACAAATGGCCTGCCCTCCCGCAGGCCTTTTATGTAGAATTCATTTTGCTTTTCGGCTTCATGCCTGCAGATCCCTTTTTCGACCTTTATGCCGTTCCTTTCAAGCTCCTTTGCCCCGTGCCTTGATAGCTTGTTGGGATCTTCCATTGCAATAAAGGCCCTTTTAATCCCTGCCCTGATGACCGCTTTTGTGCAGGGGGGCTGCTTTCCGTAGTGGTTGCATGGTTCGAGTGTGACATAAAGGTCTGCCCCCTTGGCTTTTTTACCTGCCTTTTCTATGGCGTTTGCCTCGGCGTGCTTTCCCCCATAGCGCTCATGCCACCCCTTGGCTATCACCTTTCCCCCCTTTACAATCACTGCGCCCACAAGCGGGTTTGGCGATACTTTGCCCCTGCCCCGCCTGGCAATCTCAAGCGCCATCCTCATGTATTTTTCCACTCTTTTCACGTCCCCATAAGGGCTATCTGCCCGATGCCGGGCATAAGGATTGCAAGCAATACCCCGAGGAAAATGAACGGCCCAAAGCGCGGCAAATTCCGGTATACCATGACTTCATCAATCCCTGCGCCTATCATTTCTTTTTTTTCCTTCTCCCCTATGACTCCCTTAAAGCCTGCCTGCATCTTTTTCACCTTATCCCCATCCATGAAATCAAGCGCGATTATTTCATCATCCTCAAGGCTTTCAGTCCTGACTTTTTGCAAAAAGAATTCCTTGCGTATGCCCCTTTCAAGGGCCAAAAAGACTGTGCCGAACAATATCGGCACGCCGACAAGGGCTATATAACCGCTTCCTGCAAACCCGCTGCCGAGCAAAAAATACATGTAGGCCCCGATTATTATGAGCAGCATTATGGCCCGCCTGATTCCTGCTTCATTGTATTTGAGGTCAATTCCCCTGCGCAGATATTTTATGGTATAATAAGTTGAGAAGAACACAACCGCGCTAAGGGCTGCAAGGAGGGCTGCAGAGAGCACGAATATGCCGTTATAGTAAGGGAGCATCAGAGCAATCCCGGCATATAGCTTCACATCCCCCCCTCCTATTTTTCCGGCATAGTAAAGGGCAAATCCGATTGCAAAAACCGCTGCCCCGATTGCGAGCCCGCTGTAATCCTTTTCAAAAATGTCAATGCCGGCCCCCAGCAAAATCAGCGGGACCGTGATCCAGTCATAAATGTAGCCCGTTTTAAAGTCGGTGTAAGCGCCGGTTGCAGATGCAATAAGCACTGCAGCCTCCCTTAGTAGCAACATTTCAGCCATTTGCATCATCGCAGCTTGAATTTCTTTTTCTTTGTAAACATTTTCTGGAGCTTTTGCATGTTTATGCCCTTGCCGTCCTCGAACTTTTTGGTGTCAAGGGCGCTGAACTGCCTGAATACTTTCTTCATCTTCTTGAAGTTCTTCAAAAGCTCCCGCACATTCTCCTGTGTTGTCCCGGAGCCGCGCGCAATGCGTGCAATCCTGCTCTTGTTGAGGGTATCAGGGTCTTTTCTTTCCCTCGAAGTCATCGAATCGATGATGTAGCCGTATTTGTTGAGCTTTTGCTCGCCCATTTCAGATATTTCCTTTGGCACCTGCGCCCCCATTCCCATCATGTCAAGGACCTTTCCCAAAGGCCCCATCTTGCGTGCCGCTTTCATCTGCTGGTAAAAAGTTTCAAGGGTGAATTCGTTTTCAAGCAATTCCTCCGCATTTATGCCTTCCTCTTCGGTTACTTCCTGCGCTTTTTCCAAAAGCGCCTGCAGGTCCCCATACCCCATTACCCTGCCAAGATAGCGTGTCGCGTCAAATTCCTGCAGGTCCCCAGTCTTTTCGCCAGTGCCTAAAAAATAAACTTTAGCGCCCGTGGATGCGCATGCCGCAAGCGCCCCGCCGCCTTTTGCCGAGCCATCCATCCTTGTCACAACCACTCCGTTGACGCCCACAATTTCATGGAATGCCTGCGCCTGCTTTTTTGCAACCTGCCCGACATCTGCCCCTATAACAAGCCACTTGTGCTCTGCCCTGAACGCATCATCAATCATTTGCATCTCTTTTATGAGCTCCCCGTCAAGTGCGCTCCTTCCTGCGCTGTCGCAGATTATCAGGTCGCAATCCTTCAGTGCATCAAGCCCCTGTGCAACTACTTTTGCTGCATTTTTTTCCTTTTCATTTGAATAGAACTGCGCTTTCGCCCTCTCCGCAACCGTTCGCAGCTGCTCGGCCGCAGCCGGCCTGAAAACATCTGCTGCAATCAAGCCCACTTTCATGCCGCGCTTTGAATACCACTTTGCGACCTTGCCGCATGAGGTCGTCTTGCCTTGGCCATAGAGCCCGCAGAGCAAAATCCTCCTTGGTTTTTCAGGTGGCGTGCTTGCCCCGCCCAATAATTGCGCCAGTTTATCATGAAGCAGCTTTATCACAAACTCCCTGCGGTTCACGCTTCCGGGCAGATCGGAAAAGGCCTCCTCCTCGATCTCGCGGCTCAGCTTCAAAACGAGGGCTATTTCAACGTCTGCTGAGATGAGCGCACGCTGCATTTCCTTTACTGCTTCCTTTACAGCCGCCTTATCAAGCTCAGAGCTGTTCTTGAGCTTTTCGATCGCCTTGCGCAGATTTTCGCCAAGTCCCATTTTTTACCACGTTTTCAATTGGCCTTTACCCAGATATTGGGCAGGAAAAAGAATTAAATGGGGTTATATTGGGCTTAAATCCAACAGGGTTTCCAATAAGGCGGCTATAATTAATGTGCCCTGGCATTTTCCTCATGTACAAGGCCTACAGCGGCGAGAAGTACAAGCTTCCATATATTGGCGAGTGGGCTGAAAACTTCAGGTGAGCTCACTGGTGCATCCTTTTGCTAAATATTGAGCCTTCCCTTGTGATGATAATTGCATAAAATTGGTCTTTGCTTCTTGTATTGCCAGCGCAATATTGCTGCCTCCCCTTGGGACGGGGAATGCCAAAGCTTTGCCCTGATTGTGGTTGCATATTCGCGCGCTTTTTTCAAAGGCATGTTATAGTTACGTCTTTTGCAGCTTTAAAGTTTTCCAGTATTAAAAAAATCAGTTCCCGCCGTTCCGCTTTCCGGAACGCGCGGTTTTATTTGAATTTTATGCCTTCACTACTTGCAGCTTTGCAGTTTGCGGCGCTGCCACAAGTTCGTCTTCCTTTTTCTTGGTCCTAAAGTTCGCATAAGGCCTGTACTTTATCTTTGTCCACGCCGTAGGCTGCTTTTTGCGCAGCTTGAACTCCTGCTTCAGGAGCTTTTGCCTGAATGTCTCCGAACTCTCAAGGCCCAGAAATTCGTCTAGAGATGCCATTCCTATTAACCCCCTTTCCACTCTTATAAAGATTTTTTTACTTCTCTTCTTCGTCTGGTTCTTCAACTTCTTCTTCGTCAGTATCTTCGTCCATTTCAGCGTCTTCATCGCTCTCTTCGGCAGCTTCCTGTGCTTCTTCGCCTTCCTGTGCCGGTTCTGCCTGGCCAATGACTTCGCCAAAGCTCACCTTGCCCCTAACCGCGTTGATTTTGACCTTTACTTTATCCCCTTTTTTGACATTTGGCACAATTATGACATATCCTTTCACCTTGGCTATGCCGTCTCCCTTCTCGCCAATGCCTTCTATTTCAACGTCGTAGGTTTCCCCTTCCTGTACTGGTATCTGCCCGAACTTGGAGTTGGGCCTCCTATTTAAATTATTTCCCATTGCCATTCAATTCTCCTCCGATTTTTAAGCGATGCAAACGCAGCAAATTCCCGAGGCAGCCATAAATCACACTGGCAAAACGAGGTATTTGCGCGAATCCAATCCTAATAATATAATGCTGCCTTTGAAGTATTTAAACACGACTACTTATGAAGGCAAACCTGTTATTTTGGCATTTAAAGGACTTATAGTGGATAATAAGCCTGAATTATGTAGCCGATTTTATGGGTAGTTTACGAAAGGGCTAAAACAGCTATTTGATGATTTTTAAGTTCCCTTTCTTGCCTGTGGAGACCTGCAACTGGCCGCGGAATTCAGAGCACCATCCTTCCTTTATCTCAACGGTGTCGCCTTCATTGACCTCTTCGCACTGTTCGTTCCAAAGGCTCACGCTCACTTCGCCAGAAGAGTCCTTGCCGGCGCAGCTGCACACCTTTCCCGAGCCGTTCTCGTTTGCCCACTGGCGCGGCTCGCCTTNNTTGCTTTTAATTCAGAAACCTTCATTGCACATCACTTTAACATTTTCGTTGTGAAAATCCTTATAAATAGGATAGGGACAAGGGGGGAAGGTGCGCCGCAATAGTTAAATTTTAGGGCGATATTGTCTTTATATGGTAAATATTGTCCTTTTGTGGAATGTGCATAAAAACGAGAATGAGGTAACGCAGGAAATGGCAGCACGCCTAAAAGAACAACTCTCAAAGCCGCCTTACAAAAATAATGTGGAAATATTTGGAGCGCCTGATGAACTGACCCTCTTTGGGTTTTACACAAAAACCCCTGAAGGCCACTTTGAGGAGTATAGGGCATACTGCACAGAACTGATTCCTCATGTAAAATCCTTATTTCCCAATTCGGTCATAATTGATTTGCATGCTACCCCCGCCAGCCGGATGCTCATTCCGGTCCCCGGTCAAAATCCTAAAACCAATCTCTCGCGCATTGGCAAATGGCGCGCGGCAGAAAACGAATTAGGCAATTTCTCTTTTAAAGGTCAGCTGGAGCTTAGGCAGACGAATTTAGAAGGGGTTTATCTGGTTGAAATGCCTGCAGCATACAGGCCTGCAGGGCAGGGTTTCCGATCTTTAGCGCCAAAAGATGCATTCCATCAAGAACATTTTATTCATGTAGCTGATCTAAAAAAGTCAAAGCGGTCCAACTATCTCCAGCCTGAAGTTGTGTCAAAACTGGCACACCTGATCAATCAGCGGGTGAAAACGGACTTGCACATCTACCGGGCGCCACGCCGCGAGTCTCACAGGAAAAGAGTATTTCGCCCATGGAATCAATTAAGGGAAGACATTCTTGCCGGAAGGGCAAAACTCCCTCCAAGAGAACAAGCCCAAAAAGAAAGAATTGCAAGAAAGCTTGCAAAGTCAAGGCGTGTCAGATGACCCTCTCAATTATGAATTCGGGCTTAAACTCCAAAAGGTCAGAATACCTTTGCCCCGTTCCTACAAATATTATCGGCTTTTTGAGCGCATAGAGCAGTGATATTGCAGTGCCCCCTTTTGCGTCAGTGTCAATTTTTGTCAGTACAAAGCCGTCAATCCCTATGGCTTTGTCAAATTCGCCTGCCTGCTGCAAAAGCGCCTGCCCCGTGTAGGCTTCCCCCACATAGATTTTGACATCCGGTTTTATGACCCTTTCAATTTTTTTAAGCTCTTCAAGCAGGTTGGTGTTGGTTTCCTGCCTTCCTGCAGTGTCAATCAGGACAAAATCAATCCCTTTGGCCTGCGCCGCTTTCACGGCATCAAATGCCACTGCTGCAGGGTCGGAGCCATAGTTGTGCTTTACCACTTTCACGCCCAATGCGTTTGCATGCGTCTCGAGCTGCTCGATGCTCGCTGCGCGGAAAGTGTCCCCTGCCGCAAGTATCACGCTTTTTCCATTAGACATCAGATAATTTGCGACTTTTGCTATAGTAGTGGTTTTTCCCGCCCCATTGGGCCCTAAAAAAAGGATTTTCACTGGTTTTTTCCTGATTTCGAGCAGGTCGATATGGGCGCTTCCCATTACCGCTGCGAGTGACGCCTTCACTTCGGATTTCAGAAATCCGCTCACATCCCCGTTTGCCGCAATTTCCTTTCCCACAAGTCTTGAGCGCAGCTCTGCTACAATTGCCTGCGCCGCATCAAGTTCGACATCGGATTCGAGCAAACTCAGCTCAAGCTCGTCAAAGAATTCCTGAGTATCCTTTCCGGAAATTTTGATTTTTCCCCCTAAAATTCCGCCGAGTTTTGTGAGTATCCCCGTCTTTGCCTTAAGTTCCCGCTTTTCCCCGCCGCGCACCTCCCTGATTTTTTCAATCGGCATGCGGTCCTCCCCTGCAATGTCGATTCCGTGCTGCTTTTGTGCGTTGGTTTGCGGGCGCTCTATATCCGGTTTATCCCCGGTTTGCGCTAAGGCTTTTTCTTCCCCGCGGGTTTGCTGCGCAGGGTTTGCGGGGCCGGCTTGTGGCAAAGGCGCGGTTGCCTGCGCAGGCAGCTTTGGGGGCCTGATCCCTTTTTTAATTTCAGGGGCAGTTTTCTGGCGGCCAAGAGCCCCTTTTTCCTCTCCCTTCTTTTTGAGTCCCTGGATTTCCTTTTCCGGTCCGGATTTTTCCCCTTTGTTTTCAGCAATTTCCCCCCGGGCCTTTTTGGCAGGAATTTCTTTTTCAGCTGCTTTTTGGAGGATTTGCTTTTCAGGAACTTCAGTTTTGCTTTCCTGAAATGTCTGCGTTTCATTCTGCTCTTTTTGCCGGGCAACCTGATGCTCTGCGGCCTGCGGGCTATCCTCTTGCGGTTTCCCTTCCGATCCTTTGCCCTGCAGCGTCTCCTTTACTTTTTCTGTGAAAGCGGAGATCTTTTTTTTGAGGAAATCGAACATAAAATTAAGCTTGCCTTTGCTTTGAGAGGTATTGCCTGCCTGCAGAAAGCACCTGCTCGAGCTGGTTTATGCGTGCAATGGTTTTTTGCTGCTCGGCCCCGATCCCTTCAAGGTTCTTGTCAAGCGCCCCGATCTTTGCTGAAAGCGCCTTGGAAATGTCCTGGTTTGGCTTTTCCCTGAATGCATTCCCGGCAATCGATGTGAGCGCTTTTGAATTTTCCTCAATGCTTGCCTGCACGAATACCCCTGCGCCAAGGTTGATCAGCGCTTTTTCCCCTTTTTCTGTCCTGGATATTTCTTCAAGGGCATCATGGGCGGCAGCAAGCTCGTTGCGGAATGACTGGATCGATGATATGCGCCTGTTGATCTCCGAGAGCTTTTGCCTCTCCTGCGCTGAAAGCTGCAGCAGCTGGTTTCCCGTCAGCGTCACTTTCTGCTCGTTTTGTCCGGCCATCGAAGATCACTCTTTTTTCCCGCTCACTTCTTTTATTGCTATCGCGTTCCTCTTTACCTTGTGCTTTGAGCCGATCAGCGAGAATGTCTTTTCGCGCGCGTAGTTCTCATTTTGGGCGCTGACCTCTTTTGAGAATTTCTTCATCTCGCCCCTGTCTTGGTATGTTCCGCTTATTGTGAATGTTTTCTCTTCCACGTTCCTCACTCCCCTGATAGTCCCTCATCAATTTTTGAAAGCTCGATCCCCGACGTATTCTGCCCTGCAATAGCGCCCTTGGTATTTGCAATCACGCTGTTTCCGACAAAAAGGTCGCCGTAGTTTGCAGTTGTCGTCCTTCCCCCCACCTTGAGTATCTTCTGCACCCTTTCAAACTCCTTTTCCCTGATATTGGGGTGGGCGATAAGCCCTTTATTTGTTACTGTTAGGCTCGCTCCCGCAAGGTCATTGTCTGCAACCTTCATCCTCTCAAATTTAATGCCAAAAAAGCCCTTCAGCTCATCGAGCCCCTCATCATCTATAAGGGGGCTTGCAATCCCGCCGTTCCTGTTGAGGGCTATGAGGTTTCCGGTGGATGTGAATCCCCCAAGCTTTAGCACTTCAATGCCCTGCGATTCAAGTCCGGAAACCTCAATATCTTCAATGATGCTTGAGGCCGCGATTTTTCGCCCAAGGCCCCTGGACAGGACCCCCAATAGGGAACTGTTGCCGATATTTGCCCTGATAACGCTCACCCCAAGCTGCTGCTCGAGGGTTTGGACTTCCTTTGGGAGCGCCGAGTGGGGGGCAAGTGCGATTTCCTCAGTCACTGTGCAGAATACGCCCACATAAGGGGAGCTTTTTATTGTCCCCCTTGTAAAGTTCATTCAAGGCCCTCCGCTTTCAGGCGGTCTTCCTCTTTATTCCGCTTGCCTTTGCCGCCTCTTCCTTGGCTTTCTTGTCCTCAAGTTTGCGTTTTTGCGCCTCTTCCTCTTCGTTTGCGCCTTCTTCTTTTTTCTCCTCTTTTTTTGCTGTCTTCTTTTCCTTCTTTTTCTTTTCCTCTTGGCGCTTTTTGAGGTATTCCGGCAGCGACTTGCCGCCTTCCATAAACACCCTTACGTTATCATCCTCTTTGAGCAGTGTCGCCTTGATCATCTTGGGGATGTTTTTTGAGTGCTTGTGCAAAAATTCATTCACTTCATTTGACACAAAGACTTTCTTTGTCCTCACATGCTTCCAGCAGAATTTCTTGATCTGGCGCAGTGCCTTGCGTGTGCGGTCTTTTGGCGCGAACTGGAATGCCGTGCTAAGGTTTATCGTGTAGTTTGCCTGTTCTCCCTTCATTTGTGATCACTCGTCTTGGTCTTTAGCATCCTGCTCTTGTTTTTCCTGCCGCTCTTTGCGTGCTTTGTGTTCGCGCTCCTGCCCTGCTCTTTTTGGGTTTTCCGGAATTCATTGCCAAAGTTTGTCTCCCTCCAGTGCCTCTTCGCCTTTTTGTTCCAAATGCGCTTTCCGGCCTTCTGGAGTATCCATGCAGGTGCATTTATCGCTCCTGACCCTGTCCTTTTGCGGACTGCTATCAGGAATTCCTTTTCCTCTTGTGTCTTCCTTCCCATTTTTGATCACTTTCTCTTGATATTTATCTCCCTGTTCCCTTTAAGCTGCAATAAAATCTGCTTTACTTCCCCGTCATTGAGTTTTTCCTTGACATATCCCCTTTGTGCAAGCGACATTATTGACTGGAATGCCTTCATGTAAAGCTCTTTATTCACAAGTTTTACATTTCCAAGCCTTGCCATTGCATCCTCGTTTAGGAACCTGCGCAGGACGCTTTGCATCTTTGCCTGTGTATCAAGTTCCTTTTCCGCTGCCTCCCTTTGCTTTAAGTACTGCTCTTTGAGCTCCTCAAGCTTATTTTGCCTCTGGTCCTGCTCTTCCATCCCCGCTCACTTTGTGCTCTTTTGGTTTTTGTTCAGCGTCCTTTTGCCCTTTTTGCTGTTCAGCGTCTGGGGCTAGGCCCTTTTGCGGCTGAATCTGGGGTTTTTGGGCCCCCTGCTCCTGCCTTTTGGGCGGCATTGGCCGCTGGTCGCGCTTGATTCCTGTATCTTTTTTTGGCTCTTCAGGCTTTGGCGCAAGTGCCTTAGCCCTGTTGGCGGCCCTTTTTTCAGTTTCCATTTGTGCATGCTGCTCTTCTTTTTTGAGCATGTCATTAAACGCAATCTGGCAGTTCTTTGCCTTTTCAAACAGCAGTTTTTCCCCCTTGGCGGAAACTTTCCTTCCCTTCTTTTCCTTTGTCAGGAGGCCTTCCTTTTCAAGCAGCTGGAGGCATGTCCTTATCACTTTGCCCGATGCCTTCATTTTCTTTTCAGGCCTCACGCCGCGGTTCTTCCTGCCGCCGTAATATGTGCGCAGCTTGCCGGTTCCGGTAATGCCGTCCTTGTAAGTCCTGTAGAGCACGCTTCCCATCCGCGTGTAGAACCAGTCGGGATTGTTGGGGGCGCGTTCCTTGTGTGCGCCTGTCTTTGCAAACTCTGTAAATGAGGGCTTTTTTACCTTTGCCTTGAAGTCCTTTGCAAGCTCTTCAATGAGCATTGCTGCGGGCACGTCATATATTCCCATTTTTTTCACCTTGTTTTTGAGTTAGTTTTGGTTCTTTTTGTCCCTTTTCAGGGAGATAGCCAAAAAGTTCAAACCCTTCAATTGAAGGGCAAACTCCTAATTGCCAGAATTAGAAGTTAAAGAATCTGCCCTGAAAACGTTTATAAACGCTTGGGTAAGCGGGGTTTGGCCTAAAGTCCCGGCACTGTAAATGTTATTGTTTTTGCGCTGCGCTCATAGCTTACTATGCTGCAAGCTGTGCACTCCGTTCCGTCCTTTAGTATT
>DUGC01000017.1 GCA_013331625.1 Candidatus Iainarchaeum sp.
ACCGGGATAACGTCAAAGGAACTGCTCAAGCTTGAGGAAGAGCTGCTCAAGCTCAACCCGGCTTATACAATCGAGAACATACAGCGCGGCCTGAAAAAGGACTTCCTCACATTCATCTCAGAAATAGTCGGGCTGAGCCACGAGTGGGACCCCAAAAGCCTGATTGAAAAGGAATTCGACAAGCACATAATAGAAAACAGCNNGCTGACAAGAAGCATATAGAATTAAAGGATTTCGCAAAAGAACCATTATCAAACGAGCACCCGCTGGACAAGTTCCAGATGGCTGAAATAGAGGCAATAGTCCGCAAATGCGGGAAAATTCGTATGAAATAATAACTGCTTTTAGTGTAAACCAAGGTAAACACCTATCCGTATTTAAATTGTTGCCGCCCTTTTAATTGCATGGACAAATTCAATTTCAAGACCCTTGCAACAAAGCTCTCCAAACACGAAGCTGGCCTTGTTCAGAGCTATTGCGAAAGGAAAGGAGTAACAACAAGCAAATTCATCCACGACATTGCCCTGCGCGAAATCAATATTACAGTGCCAAACAACGTGGCCGGAAAAAACATCATTGCTTACAAAAAGGATGCGGACGCCTTTTCATGGGCCGTAAAACTTGACAGCGGGGAGACCATTGAAATAATTTCCAACATGTCTCCACAATACCTAGAGGACATGGCCGCTGTATTTGGCAAGGCCATCGAGCAAAGGAACTCTGTAATCAAGAAGAAAAAACCTGATTCAGCTGCTATACCTTCGGAGCTGACAAAGTAAACGATTTTGAGGCGTGGAAAATGCTTGACCCTGAACTAAAATCAAAAATCAACCTGCTTTGGGACAAATTCTGGAGCGGCGGCATATCAAACCCGCTGCAGGCAATTGAGCAGATGTCCTATTTGATTTTCATGAAAAGGCTTGAGGATGAAGAGGTACTGCGCGAGCAAAACTCCAAGCTTTCAGGCGAAAAATACAAAACTATTTTTGATGGCCACGAGGACTGCAAATGGTCAGTGTGGACGGAATATTCCGGGGAAAAAATGCTTGTGCACGTGCGCGACAAGGTATTCCCGTTCCTGCGAAACCTTGGAGGGGAAGATTCGCTTTACTCTGCTTACATGAAGGACGCGGTATTCATCATACCAAACCCATCGCTCCTGGTTGAAGCTGTGCGCATAATCAATGGCATGCACATAAAGGAACAGAACAGGGATGCAAAAGGCGACCTTTACGAATACCTGCTCTCCGAACTGAAAACAGCAGGAAAGAACGGCCAATTCAGGACGCCAAGGCACATAATCAAAATGATGACAGAAATAGTGAACCCAAAAATCGGGAACATCATATGTGACCCGGCCTGCGGGACAGCGGGCTTTCTAATTGCCAGCTACGAGCACATCCTCAAGTCGAACACTTCCAAAGAACTCCTGAAAAAAGACGATGAAGGCAATGAATACAACTTCAAGGGCGACAAGCTCAGCGAAACCCAATGGGAAATACTCAAGGAAGCCACCTTGCACGGCTTTGACATTGACCAGACAATGGTCCGCATATCACTCATGAACCTTATGATGCACGGCATAGGGCACCCGAAAATAAGGCAAACAAATGCCCTATCCACAAGGTATGACGAAGCGAACTATTATGACATTGTCCTCGCAAACCCCCCTTTTACCGGTTCAATCGATGAATCCGAACTGAGCAAGGACTTTAGGATAAGCACCAACAAGACCGAAATATTGTTCTTAGAACTCATCTTCAGGCTGCTCAACAACGGCGGCAAGGCCGCGGTAATCGTCCCGAACGGAATACTGTTCGGCTCATCCAAGGCTCACAAGAAAGTTCGGGAATTGCTACTAGGGCAGTGCAAGCTAGATGCTGTTATCTCCATGCCATCAGGAGTGTTCAAGCCATACTCAGGGGTAGGAACCGCTGTTCTTGTTTTCACCAAAACAGGCCAAACAGACAACGTCTGGTTTTATGAAATGGCAACGGATGGGTATTCCCTCGATGACAAGCGCACACTCATTGACGGCAAGGGGGACATCCCAGACATAATTGAAAAATTCAGGTCAAAAGCAGTTTCAGGCAAAAGCATTGTCGTCCCTTTAGATAAAATCAAGGCCAACGAATGCAACCTGAGCATTTCACAGTACAGGGAAATCAAGCACGAGGAAATAAAGTACGAGCCGCCGAAAAAAATAATTGAAAAAGCCCTCAAGCTGGAACAGGAAATAGCGCAAGAGCTCGAGGAACTCAAGAAGATGGTTTGAATGGACAAGAAAACTTTTGATTTTATTTTAAGCAAAGGGGAGGACTACCGCACAGAATTCAAGGAGAACCTTAGCGGAATAGAAAAAGACATTGTGGCCTTTGCAAACGCCGAAGGTGGGAACATCCTTGTTGGGGTCAGCGATGACAATAAAATAAAGGGAATTGAGATTACCAACCGGCTAAAAGCCGATGCCCTCAGCATCGCAAGAAACTGCGATGCATCAATTCCAATCGAGGTTTCAGAATTCGAGAATATCCTTATTGTCACGGTGCCGGAAAGCGACAGAAAGCCACACCGCTGCGCCCAAGGGTTTTACCTTCGCATCGGCTCAACTTCCCAAAAACTGGAAGTCGAGGAAATAAGGGAACTGTTCAACAGGCAGGGCAAGCTCTTTTTCGAGGAAATGGTGAACACCGATTTTTCCATGAAAGATTTTGGCGCCAGAAAATTCAATGACTTCCTCAAGAAAGCCAAAATTTCCAGGGCAATCCAGAAACCGGATTTGCTTCGTAACCTTGGGCTTACCAACCAAAAAGGCCAGTTCAAGAACGCGGCTATCCTGCTCTTTGGGAAAAACCCTTCACAGTTCATACCGCAGGGCATCATTACCTGCGTACTTTTCAAGGGCACTGACAAGGGCACGGTTATAGATAAAAAGGACTTCAAGGGCGACGTGGTTTCAAATTACAACGAGGCATTCAACTTTCTCTACAGGAATTTGAAACTGCGCTATGAAATCAAGGGGCATGGGCCGCGAAAGGAAATCCTTGAAATCCCTGAGGAAGCCCTCAAGGAAGCAATAATCAATGCA
>DUGC01000071.1 GCA_013331625.1 Candidatus Iainarchaeum sp.
GCGTGCATCTTGAGCCTGTTGTGCTTGTTCGGGCTCTTTGACTCAACTGTCGGTGACTGGCGCAATATGGCCTCGTGGTAAACAACAATAGGGGGGGAAACAGTGATCGCGACATTGTGGTGCTTTTCTATCCTGTACTGGTTGATTTCCAGATGCAGCTCGCCCATTCCCGAGAGCAGGTGCTCGCCGGTTTCCTGGTTGATTGTTGCGCGAAGGTTCGGGTCTTCCTTTGTGAGCTGCCTTATGACTTCAATGAGCTTTGGCAGGTCCTTGGTGCTCTTTGCCTCAATTGAAACAGTCATCACGGGTTCGACTTCCGTCATGAAGCTCTCGAATGCCGGCATCTCGTGATCGCTTATTGTTTCGCCTGAATACACTTCCTTAAGCCCCACAAGCGCAACAATGTTGCCCGCAGGGACCGATGTTGCCTCGACAAAATCAGGCCCCATGAAAAGGCCGATCTTTTGCGTATAAACTTCCTTCTGGCTCCCTATGAGCTGCACTTTCACGCCGCGCTCGATCCTTCCAGAATATACCCTTCCTGTTGCGATGTCGCCGGAGTGCCGGTCAACGCTCACATCCGTGACCATCATTGCAAACGGCCCCTTCTCGTCGCATGCCTTCATTGCCTTGCCTTCAATGCTCTCCACGTCCCCTTTCCAGATCACAGGCATCCTGTATTTTTGCGCTGTTATCGGGTTAGGAAGATGCTGTACAACCATCTCAAGTATGGCCTCGGCAAGCTTTGACTTTTTTGAAAGTTCCTTCTGCTGGTCGCCTTTAAGGTACTCATAGACCTGCTTGAATGAAATGCCGGTCTTGGCCATCCGTGGCACGGAAATCGCCCACTTGTTGTAGGCACTGCCAAACATCACCGAGCCGTCCTGCACTTTCACGGTCCACTTCTCCTCGAATTCCTTGGGCGCGTTCTTCATGATCAGGTTATTGACCTGCGAGATGACTTTCAAGAATCTCTCCTGCATCTGCTGCTCACTGAGCTGCAGCTCGTTTATCAGCCTGTCCACTTTGTTTATGAATAGCACAGGCCTCACGTACTCGCGCAAAGCCTGCCTGATGACCGTTTCTGTCTGCGGCATCACGCCTTCGACCGCATCAACAACCAAAATGACGCCGTCAACCGCCCTCATAGCCCTGATGACTTCCCCGCCAAAATCCACGTGGCCCGGGGTGTCAATGAGGTTGATCAGGTAATCCACGTTGTTTTGGGTGTGGAGGAGGGATATGTTTGCCGCATTGATGGTAATGCCGCGGTCCTGCTCCTGGTCCTCAAAGTCCATTACCCGCTGCTGGCCCGCAAGCTCCTCGCTCATGAGTCCCGAGGCGGCGATAAGACTGTCTGCCAATGTGCTCTTCCCGTGGTCGATGTGCGCGACAATGCCCATGTTCCTGATGTTCTCGCGCGTATTCATCAGCTTTTCCGCAAGCTTTACAACATCTTCCTTTTTTACCATGTAATTCCAACCCTTATGAAAAACCACTAAAATTCATTTACCTTGAGGCCTTCGCTATCCTTTCCATCTCGTCCCTTCTCTTGATGCTAAAGCTCGTGTTGTCCTCGCTTGCAGCGGCGATCAGCTCCTTTGCAAGGGCCTCTGATGCGCTCGTCTTGGTCTTGAATGATCCCGAGAACGTTGCAAGCGCAAGGTTCTTTAGTGATTCATCCACCTTTTTGAGCGGCGCCACATCAACTGATACCGTGTAGGAAACCCCGCCCTTCTGTATCCTCGTGGTGTCTTCCCTAGGGCCGGCGTTCTGGATGGCATCAATTAAAACCTGGAGGGGGTTCTTGCTTGTCCTCTTTTCCACAATGTCAAAAGCCCCTTCGACAATGTGCATTGCCTGTATCTTCTTTCCGCAGCCGTTGCGCCCGCGGATGTATTTCCCTGAAAGCTTCCTTTTTCCCTGCCCGCTCCTCATGGTCTTGTTTATGAGCCGCTCAACGATATTGAGCGAACCCTTCTCGAACCTGTGCCTTGTCCCTTTCCCGAAAGTATGGGGTATCTCCTTGCCCTTCATGCTGACATAGCGCATAAGGCTCGGGTCCCTGATCGTGACCTCCGAGGGGTCCCACTTGCCAAAAACCAAAAATGTTTCCTGCTTGTCCATCCGATTACACCTTCACCAGTTTTCCCCATTTGCAAAAATCAATTTTACCTCTTCACCTTCTCCTTCTTTCCGGTTCTTAGCATCTCGAGCGCAACGCCGTTCACGTGCGTGACGCGGTATTTCACTCCCCACAAATCCCCTTTCGGCCCGCCCTGCGCGCCGCCAATTCCTTCAACAGTGACCTCATCGTGCTCATCAATGAACTTGATTGCCCCGTCCTTTGGCGCGAGCGCAGTCAGCTGCTTTCCGTTCTTGATAAGCTGTACCCTCACGCACTTGCGTATCCCCGAGTGCGGCTGCTTTGCCGTGACGCCGCGCTTTTCAATTACTATCCCGCGCGCCTGCGGCGAGCCTTCGGTGAGGTTGCCTTTCGTGTCATGCATCCTTGCCTTGATCTTTTTGCGGTACCTGCGGTCCTTGCGCTTCCACTTCTTCCTCTTTTTCTCAAGCGCCCTTGCGGCAAATTCCCCGGCCATTTTAGTTCACCTTATCCTCACTTCATCAATGGAATAATTCCTCTTTGCAAGCTCTTTTATTCTTTTCAGTCTCCTCATGTTCTGCAAAATTATCTTCTTGTTCGTATTGTCAACCTGAACAATCGCAACCTTTCTTTCCTTCATGTCTTTTATTTCAACCTTGTCAATTTTTGCCTTGAAAAAGGCCTTCTCGAAAAACTTCTCGGCGCTCTCCGTGAACTCGAAAAGCTCCACCCTTTTCCCGAGCTTTTTTTTGATCAGCTCAACTGTCGAGCCGCTCTTTCCTATCGCCTGCCTCATCTGGCTTTCGGGCACGAGATATACAATGCTCTCCCCGTCAATAAAACAATCCTTCGCGCCGACCCTTGCAATTGAATCAAGCGCGTTTATGAGCTGGATCTGCTGCAAACTGAGCTTCAAGTGCCATCCCTTGCCTCTATCTCGAGCACCTTGCTCTTTCCAGCATCCTCAATTGTCATTGCACTCACAGTGAACGGTTTTCCGCAAACGCTCCCAAGCTCAAGGCCGGTGCCGCTGAAATTGTGCACCGGTGTCTTTGCAATTGATGCAAACAAAGAAAGCTTTTCAGTATTGAGCTTTGGCGCATTGAGCGCAACTATAATTAACTTCGCGGAACCGTTTTTAAGGCTTCTCTCGGATTCCTTTGTGCCAAAAATTACCTTGCCGGTATCAACAGCCCTTCTTATTTCCTTTGCAACATCCACTTTTGCCATAATCAGCACATCCTGATTTGCAGCCCCAAGCCATGAATGGCTTTGGCCTTAATATGAACCTTTGAGAATGAGTGCCTTCCTCAGCATTTGGCTTCTCAAGGCTTTATTCTACCAATCCAACAAATATTTCAAATGTTATTCTTGGCTTGATATAATACAATTACTGCCATATTAAGCTTTAAAAAGGGGTGGGGTGGCGGAAGTTTTTGGCCCGGCAATACCATTTATCTCCGCCGCGGCCCTTTCGGGATCTGCAAGGGATATATACACTCTTGATATTTGGGGATATTGGCGTGGCGTGATTGTTATTATTTTCTGCTCTGGCCTCATTGGTTCATTGAGCTCTATGCACAAAGCCCTGCCCACTTCCTGCGCATAAAATTCCTCAATATCTTTTGTTTGCGACTGCGGGCCGGAAATGACATTTGCGGCATATGCGCTTTTTATGTCAGAAACCCTGAAAAAGAAGCGGAACAGCACCGAGACCTTGCTTGCCTTGTTTATGAAATACACCGGCGCCCCGTCCTCCATTTTTTTCAGCGGATTGTCTTCATCTCCGGGTATAGAGACAAATCCGCCATCATCGATTAAAATCATTCTTTGCTGCTGGCGAAAGTAGAAGAAGTACAATATTGGGGCTGCGATCAGTATGAGCGCGACAATTGGCCACTTCAGCGCTTCATCAAAATAAAAATAAACGAACAGGGCGGCGAGAGCTGAAAAAATGGCAAAGCGCGCAATGCCCTTAACCGGGTCTTTTGATTGAAGGGACCTGTACTGAAGGGGCATAACTATCGTTCTTTAGCGGGTTGGTTATTTTTTCATCACAAGGCTGACCCTTCCGGTCCCCACTTTAATGGGCTGCCCCACAATGATGTTTTCAACAACTCCTTCAAGCTGCTCTACTTCGCCGCTAAAGCTCGCTTCAAGCAGGTGCTTTACTGTCTCTTCAAATGATGCCCTTGCAAATGGAGAGCTCTTGCCCCTCGTGATCCCAGTCCTTACAATCCCGCGTATCTCGCCATCCAATGTCATGAGGTCTGAGAGCAGCATTATGTGCCTTATGTCCACTGCAATCCCGTTCTCCCTCAAAACGCCCGAAAGCTCGTTTACAACAGCAATCCTTCCCGCTTCAATGCCCAAGACCTTGCTTATCTCCTTGATGTCGTTTGTAGTTGTCTTTGCCCCGTCAATTTCAGGGAGCTTTACAAGCGCCTTGAGGTTCGTGCCCCTTGTCTTGATGACATTCTCGCCATCCCCGCTTTTTGAAAGAATGACTTTCTCGATTCCCCGAATACCCTGTATCCTCACGTTCTTGAGCTTATTGAGCGAGCGCCTGATCTTGAGCAAAGGCTCGTTCTTGAACACGAATTCTAGNNCTGCCTTCCTTTTTGAGGTGCTTTTCGATTTTTGAAATGAGGTCCTCGCCATTCACGTTCCTTGAATCAATTGCGTCCCTGTCAAGTGCGATCGTGACCTTGAACTTCGTGAGGTCTTCCTGGATTTTTATGACATCTGCAATCCTCACATCAATTAATGTCCTTGCATAAAGGTCGAGCTTTTCAGGGTTCTTTGCAAGCTCTTTATCAGAAATGAAAATGGTCATGGTGGGGTATTTTGCCTTGCTCCTGCCATCGACAATTTCCTCAACCCTTTGTATCCCTGAGCCCACCGAAACTTCCGCCGATCCTGCGTAGTGCTTGGTCCTGAGCGTGAGCTGCGTCCCCGGCTCCCCAAGGCTTTGCGCTGTGACTATCCCCACAGCTTCCCCTGGCTCCACCCTCAAAGTTTCAAAATGCTCCTTTATGCGCTCAAAGAGCTTGTCCTTCTCCTTTGGCTTGAGGCTAAGTTCAGCTGTGACTTCCTCAAATTCGTCCATGACTGTGGCAGGGAGCCCGTCAGCCTCGAAAAGATCGCCCTGCACGTAAACGCGCTGCACTTCCTCGATTTTTTCAGCAGGCTTTTTTGCTTCCTTTGGCTTCTTTTCCGCTTTTGCTTTTTTCTCTGCCATTCCAATCACAACTCCGATAGCAACCCAGATAACTTACTTCTCACTGTTCAACAACAGTTTCGTCTGTTGGGTACGANNGTCTTCGACGGGGCTGGCTTCGCACTCAACAAATCACTGCTGGCCATATCCTCCTCATTTCTCACTGTTCATCTTCTCAAGTTCCCTTTTCACTGAAATGCTCTTCCCCTTGAATGACTTTTCAGGGAACACGCCGTCCTCTCCGTACTTGTACTGCACAATGTTCCTTGCTGCGCTCCTCACTGTGCCGTCATTATCCACAACAAGGTCCTTTAGTGAATTTGCAAGCCTGCGGTAGAGGTATCCTGAAACCTTTGTCGAAACGCCCGTGTCAACCTCCCCCTGCCTTCCTCCCATCGTGTGGTAGAAGTACTCCTTGCTCTTCATCCCTTCCATGAAATTGTGGTAAACAAACCCGCCTGCATCAATCCCCACATCCCCTCTGCGGTTGAGCGCTATGAGCCTGTTCCTAAAGCCCCTTCTTGGCCTTCCTTCCCTCACAGAAGCCTGCCCCCACATCCCTGAAAGGTTTGTGAGGTTGAGTATCGAGCCCCTTGATCCTGAAAGTATCATCACATTGCTGTTAAATGAGGGCTTTTCCGCAAGCACGCTCTCGACTGTTTCCTTGAGGATCTGCTTTTGTATCTTCTCCTTTGCGGCAGCTGCCGTCCTCATCATGGCGATCTCAAAGCTCTCCTGATAGGTCCTTCCGGGCAGCGTTTCAAGGTTTCCCTTGTGGAACTTTTTCACATGCTCGTTTGTTATCTCTCGCATCTCCTCAACGGCCTTTTCCCGGACTTTGAGGACCTTGCCGCTTGGGGTGTATTCCTCAAGGCTCACAGTCATCCCGACTTCTGCAATGAAGCTTGAAACTATCTTTGAAATCTTGTCATAAAAGTTCGTGAGTACTGAATGCGGATAGTCCCTTGCCAGCGCGTCCACAAGCTTTCCCTTCCCTTCCCCAAGGCTCATTGAGTCAATGACCCCTGACTTCAGGTTCCCGTTCTCTATCTTTACAATCAGGTCTCCCTCATAAGGGTCCTTTAGCGCAGGGTGGTTCGGATCCATGTTCTTCACATGCTGGTAGAACCTCGTCTTGTATTCCATGTTGAGGTCCTTTGGCAATAGCTGCGAGAAAATGAGCTTGCCGCTGTATTTCCCTTTCCCAAGATCTGGCTTGGGGATGTCTTCAAGGCCCATGATCTGGAAGAAGCGGAATGCCTGCTCTTTTGTGAGCACAGTCTGCTTCATGGTGAGTATGAAACAGCCCGACACCCCGTCCTCGTCAAGTATTATCACCGGCGCCCCGTAGCGCGGGGATATTATCTGCTTTTCAACAAGCATGAGTTCAGAGGCTTCAGTGATACCTTCTGGCGTCTGGGGCACATGCATGTTCATTTCATCGCCATCGAAATCAGCGTTATATGGCTTGCACACAATGGGGTTCAGGCGGAATGTCTTGTCAGTCATGATCCTTGCCCTGTGCGCCATCATCGAGAGCCTGTGGAGCGAAGGCTGCCTGTTGAACAAAACAATGTCGCCGTTCTTGAGCTTGCGGTCAACCCTGTAGCCTGCATCGAGCTCTTTTACGATCTCCTCTTTCGTGACATCGGTGACTTTTTTCCTCATGCCATCAGGCCTTGCAACATAGACCACGCGGCCCTTGTTTATGAGTTCGCGGCACTCCTCAAGGTTGTTTTTGGTGACAACTTCGGGCACTGTCATGTTATCTGCAATCTCTGCCGGAACCCCCAGCTCATTGATTGAAATCATGGGGTCTGGCGTGATGATTGAGCGTGCCGCAAAATTGACGCGCTTTCCTGTAAGGTTATAGCGGAACCTCCCTTTCTTTCCCTGAAGCCTTTGCACGAGTGTGCGAAGTGCCCTTCCGCTCCTGTGCTTTGCGGGCGGGACGCCTGCTGTGTTGTTATTGAAATAAGTGGTGACATGGTACTGGAGCAGGTCCCACAAATCCTCTATTATGAGCTGTGGCGCGCCTGCATCAATGTTGTCTTTAAGCCTCATGTTGATCCTGATAATGTCCACAAGCTTGTGTGTGAGGTCATCTTCGCTCTTTATCCCTGATTCAAGCGTGATGCTTGGCCTCAGATTGATCGGGGGGACCTGCAGCGCGGTCATCACAAACCACTCAGGCCTCAGCTTCCCTTTTTCATAGCCAAAGAACTCAAGGTCCTTATCCGGCACCTTTTCCATCCACTCCCTGATCTCTGTCGGATAGATCCTGTCTTTATCAATGTAAAAATTCGTCGGCTTGTCAAGCACAACCATCCTGCGCTCCTGGGAGCAGTGCACGCATTTTTTGGACTTTTTGGTGCGTGCAAGGATTTTTTTGGGGATATCAAGTGTAGGGTCGTCTATATAGACACGAAGCTGTTCGAGCTTGTCGTCAGGGATAGATATCCTTCCGCATGCCTGGCATGTTGCCTGCATGAGGTTTTCAAGCTTTTTGCCAAATTCGCTGTGGCACACAGGCCTTACAAGCTCGATGTGGCCAAAATGCCCCGGGCACCTTTTCATTGTGTTGCCGCATGTCTTGCAGCGAAGGCCGGGATTGATGACTCCGAGGTGGTTATCCATAAGGCCGCCTTCCATGGGAAAGCCGTCCTTGTCATAAGTCTCAGGGCTCTTGATTTCAATAGCTGACATTTTCCTTATCTGCTCGGGGGAGAGTATCCTGAACTCAATTCCCTTGATGCGCTTCATCATCATGCCAAACCAACCCCGCTTCCCTTTACACCTTGTCTGTTAATATCAGCTTGGGGTAAACCCCTAATGCCTTGAGCTCGTCGAGCAGCAGCTTGAATCCATAGCTCATTTCAACCGGATAGATCCTGCTGTCACTCGTTTCAAGGCACCTTTTCACCTTTCTTATCTGGTCCTCAAAGCCTATCACTCCTGAAGTCTCCGAGACCCACATAGTGACCTTGTCCGAATCGTCAATGAATTTTTCCTGTAAAAGCATTGCAGCGCCATGGCCGACAAGGGTTTCACCCTCCATCTCACCAAAGCGCAGGCCGCCTTCCTTTTCCTTCCCTTCAGTCGGCTGCCTTGTAAGTATCTGCACAGGCCCCCTTGCCCTTGACTGGATCTTGTGCGCAGTCATGTGGAAGAGCCTTCTGTATGCAACCACGCCTGTAAAAATCTCTCCCCTGATCCGCTGGCCAGTGGTCCCGTCATAGAACAGTTCCTTGCCGTTCTGCTTGAACCCGGCCTTGAGGAGCATCTGCTCAATTTCCCCCTGTGGCATCCCTGTAAAAGGCGTGCCGTCAATCTGGGTTGCCTTGAGCGCCGCGGCTTTCCCTGCAAGCATTTCGAGCAGGTGCCCGATTGTCATCCTTGAAGGAATTGAATGCGGATTGAGTATAAGGTCGGGCTTGATCCCGTCAGGGGTGAATGGCATGTCCTCTTCAGGGACAATGAGCCCCACAACGCCTTTCTGCCCGTGCTTTGAGCTGAACTTGTCGCCAAGTGCAGGGATCCTCTCACTCCTGATCTTGACCTTCACAAGCTTGTTTCCGGCATCAGATTCAGTGACAAAAACCCTGTCAACAAAGCCTTCCTTGCCTTTCCTTATCGTAACCGAGGATTCCCTGCGTTTTTCCTGGACAACGCCAAATTCATTGATCTCTTCCAAAAACCGCGGGGGCGAAGTCCTCCCTATTATAACATCATTTTCCCCGACATAGGATTCGATCTGGATAATGCCGTCCTCGCCAAGCTTTTTATATGCAGCTTCGCCAAGGTGGCCTACAGTTTCAATTGGAGGTATTTCAAACTTGTCTATCTGCCCCCCGGGGTACCTGTTCTCTGCGCTCTCATAAGTCCTGAAGTATGCGCTCCTTCCAAGGCCGCGGTCAACCGCGCCCTTATTGAGCACTATTGCATCAAGGATGTTGAATCCATAAGGCATTATTGCAACCACAAAATTCTGGACCTGCGGCCTCTTGTTCAGGCCGATCATGTCCATCGTCTTGGTCTTCACAAGGGATTTTTGCGGGTAATAGAGCAAAAATCCTTCGGTATCAGTGCGCAGGTTGATGTTGCTTGCCCCAAAGCCCTGCGCCTGCTTGAACATCTTTGCCCCGTGCAGGACCTTTCCTGCCATGTCATGCTCAAGGTAGGGGACCATCGAGCTGATTATGCTCAGCATTGTCGAAGGGTCGATCTCAAGGTGCGTGTGCTCTTTTGTAAGCTCATCTTGGGCTGGCGCGATGAATGCGTTCTCCTCTTCCTCGGCATCAAGGTATTCAATGAAACCCTGCTCTATGAGGTCGTTCCATGTAAGCTTTCCTTCAGAGAGCTGCTTGACATTTTCATCAGTGATCTTGAGCTTGCCGTTTTCGACGACAAGCAAAGGGCGCTGCACCCTCCCCGCATCTGTGTTGATATAAACTTCATTGGTATCCTCGTGGTATGCGATATTTATCTGGGGTGAAACCTTGCTCTCGCGCCTCCTGCCGATAATTTCCTTTGTGAGCCTTAAGGGATCGCCATGGAATCCGATTAGCCTTCCGTTAATATAGACCTTCGCGCTTTTTGCCGCATCCGCCACCAAATCACCAACCACAAAACTCCAAAACCATCCGCATCAAATTCAATTCCCGAACCAGAATTTCCAATTCAGTGTTCCGTTTCCTTTTTTCACATCCCCGTGCAATTTTCATTTTTTATCCGGCATTTATGATTTTTTCTTCTGGTTCCTTGCACCTGAGGTGAGAGGCCCCGCAGAGCATCCACGTTGTGAGGGTGGCCCAAAAGAAAAAGCGTTATTTGAGCTTGGCCCCCATGCCCTTCAACAGTTTCGGCTGTTGGGTACGACAGTCCATACAAGTATGGACTTGGCTCGCTTCGCTCGCACCTTTTACGTTCATTTTAATTTCACTCCCATGTCCTTTATGAGCTTTTCAATAGGCTCCTCTTCAGCTTCAGTTGTCACCTGCGCCAGCATCGCAAGGTTTTTTACAAGCCCGCACTGCGGCCCGTCAGGCGTTTCTATGGGGCAAAGCCTTCCCCAATGCGTCCCGTGCACATCGCGCGCTTCATAGAGCTCCCTGTTCTTATCAAGCGGGCTTTTGACTTTCCTCAGGTCCGTTAGCGGCGAGAGGAAATTTACGCGGTCCATGAATTTTGAAACCCCCGATGCCCTGCCGATCCAGTTGCCCGTGCTCATTGCAAACCTTATGCGCTCTGATACTGCGCCCGGCCTTACAATAGTTGAAATGTTGAGCTTCCTTCTCCTTGTAACCGTCCTGTCAATCTGGAACTTGAGGTCTTTTATGAAATACTTGAAGCTGTACCTGAACAAGTGCTCCATGAGCTTTCCTGAAAGCTCGAGCCTCTTGTTGGAATAATGGTCCTTGTCATCCTCTTCCCTCAAATTATAAGCCCTCTCAACGGCCTTTGTTGCCATCATTACCAGGTAGTATGCCTTTGCAAGCCTGTTCTTCGCGTCCTGCCCGATGTGGGGGAGCAAAAACGCATCAATGACTTCCTGCGCCCTCCTCAGCCTGTATTCTTCAACCTGCCCGGGGGCCACGAACTTTCCGATCTTATCCAAAGCTTCCTTCTCGCTTTTCACAAGCAGGTTCTCATTGTTGATCAAAACATCATTTTGTATCTCAGGCTGGTCGATGAACGCTTCCTGTATGGTCTGCGTTGTCTTGAGGCCAAGGGCCTTCAATAATACAAAGAGCTTGAGCTTTCTTGGCGAAGCGGGGAACGTGACATTGAGGATGCCGTCAGGGTTCCTTATGATCCGGACCCTTCCCTTGAATGCGCCGCGCGTGCTGATGACTTCCGCAACAATCTTATCCGTCTGCTCTGAAACTATCACCCTGTCAGATGCAAGCACTTCCTGTGTCATGAGCGCTTTTTCAGAACCATTGATTNNTATGAAGTAGCCGCCAAAATCCATCGGGTCCTCGCCCATTTCTATGAGCTCTTCAGCGGTCTTGCCATTGAGCCAGCACAAATTTGCCTTGAGCATTACAGGGAGCTCCCCGATATAGGTTTCCTTGCGGTCCTGCTCGACATCCCTTCTCAATAGCTTCATTGTAAGATAAATGGGGCTTGAATAAGTCCTGTTGCGTAGGCGTGCCTCTGCCGGAAGGAACCTTTGCCTCGGGCTTCCGTCAGCTTCAACAATCCTTGGCTTGAAAACGGCAATTTTGTCGAATTCAACGCGCACTTCCTCGATTTTCGGGGTGACTTCGTTGTTTTCGTGTATGATTTCAGGCAGCTTCTTGTCAACAAACTGGTTGAAGGAATCTATCTCCATTTGTGCAATGTTCCTGTCCCGGAAATATGAATTGACAATCGCCCAGCCATCCACCATTCAAACCGCCATCCCCGCACTAAAAAAAATTAGCTTACCACCCTAAAATAAATGCTCGTGCCAGCGGTCGGGCTTTTGCGCGTGATTTTTATGAGGTCGCCCCTCTTTGCCCCTATTTCCACAATTGCAGGGTCGTCCGCGACAATTTTCGGGAAACTGTCTAAAGTAGAACCGAATTTTGCCACGACTTCCTTGACCTTCTCATCAGGGACTATTTCATGCTTTGGAACCAGAAAATGCTCGCCAACCTTGTCCAACCCAATCCACCCGCTCACCATCCGCGCACGGCAGGCACAATTCAAAGCCATTTGGCACGCCAGAGGCACGCTAAAGGCTCAAATCACTGCAATCAACGCATTTTTGCCGGCACCGGAAAAATCGATAAATTCCTCTAAATTATAGTACATCAAAATAGGCACAGAAAGGTTTTAAAGGCTATACCCGTCTTTGTGGCACAGTGTTATTAGGCCAAGTGTTTGGCTCAGGCAATCTAATTGTGCGCAGCATCACCAATAATAATAAGCACAAACTTAGCTACTACCAATGGCTGAAAAATTCACCCAAATTTACAAAAACGCATTTGCAAAAATCACCCTTGCCCTCGTCCTTGCATATTTTATCTTCTCCCTTATAGTGCCCATGCTCCTGCACAGCAACATGCTTGCATGGGACGGGGCAGGCATGTATTTTTCGGCATGGTACCAAAAGGAGTACCTTTTCCCGCGCATTATAGGCTGGAACCCCTTCTTCTTTTTGGGCTATGCGCAAAACCAGTTCTACCCCCCGCTCTACCCCTACCTTAGCGCGCTTTTGGCGCAGATAATGCCCCTTGACATTGCATTCAAGCTCATATTGGCAGCAGCGCTACTGCTCACCCCGCTCTCCTTCCATTTCCTTTGCCGCTCATTTGGCTTTTCACAAAGCCGCTCGGCAGCGGCAGCGGCAGCAATGGCGGCCCTGCTTTTTGCCTTCCCGAACGACTTTTTCGGCGGCAACATCCATTCAACAATCAATATAGGCCTTTATGCAAACGCCCTCGCGCTCCCCCTTTTCTTTTTCCTCTTCGGATCGCTGGAGCGGCTAGTGAAGCGGGAAAAAAAAGACGGGATAATAATTCCCGCCCTGCTGCTTAGCGCAATCATACTCTCCCACACAGTGAGTGCCATTGCCGCCCTCGTGCTGCTTTTCACTTATGCATTCCTTTACAGGAAAAGCGCCCTGCATGCAATTGCAAAAATCCTCTCGCTCTCGCTCCTTCTCAGTGCATTCTGGAGCATCCCTGCTATTGCCAAATATAGCTTTGCTCCGCTTTTATGCCGCATTTCCCCTGCCAAAAAAGCATGCTTGGGCTCTGCCCTTGAGCAGTATCTGCTCTTTTTTGGTGCCCTGATTGCAGGCATCCTTGGGGGCAAAGGTTATCTATTACCTGCTCAAAAAGTACAGCTCCATTGTCCCATCCAAAACCGAGACTGAATTTGGCGACACGCTCATAGAGGCGCTCGGGCCCCCGATGCTTTTTGCAGGGTTCATCGCAGGTTTATTGGCAGGCTATTTGCCGCGCAAAAAACAGTTGAGGACATGTTCGGCGGCCTGAGCATCTTCACCTCAAAGCCCTTCGTGATCGGCGACACAATCACTGTGAAAGGGATCGTTGGCGATGTGGAATCGGTAGGGATTCGCTACACGCGCCTGCGCGACCCTGACGGAAGGGTAATCACTGTCCCCAATGGACAGGTGGCGCAGGACATAATAACAAGCGTCTCCTCCGAGCGCGCGAAAAGGATCCAGCTCACGCTCGGCATAACATACAACCCGCCTGCAAGGAAATTGGATGAAGCTATGCGGATAGTGCGCGAAATAGTGATGTCCCGCCCCAAAACAGGCCACGAGGAATTCACTTCTGTGTTCAAAAACTACAACACTTCGAGCATCGGCCTGTGGTTTGTGTACTTTGTATTGGAGAGGAAGAACTTCTGGCCTGTCGTGAGCGAAATCAACCTCAGGATCAAAAAAAGGTTCGAGAAAGAGGGGATAGAGTTCGCGTTCCCCGCCCAAACGCTCTACATTGAAAAGCTGCCCCAACCGAACGGGGAGAAAAAGCAGCGCCGCGGGATCGGGGCGCAGCTGGTGCGCTGAATTTTCCGGTTATTTCAAGCCGCAATAAATGCTAAAAAAGGCTTTCGCGGTTTGATAGATGGCAGGCCGTGAAATATTACTCTGATTATTTTCCCGGACTACTATAATTTGCGCTTGCTGATTCAGGGTTATTTTTCTTAAAGGAGCGGCTCTATTATCTCCCGCAGCTTTTGCGCCTGCCTGCGGATGCGCGTGGCTGAATCAAGCGAGAGGCTCAGGCCGTAATCCGCCTGGCTCTTGGACGAGACAAGCTCTTTGTAAATTTCCCGGTATCTGGGGAGATCATCCTTGAGGAATTTTGCAAGCTCATTGAAGTAGCTCGTGTCGTGGTGTTCCTTGTGGGAGGGGATCTTGCCAAGGAACTTCTGGCAGGCTGCATTATGGTAATTGATTGCCGCATTGATGTAAAGGTGCGCGGCAGTATGCTCCCTGCCTTCGCGATACATCTGCTCCGCGGCACCGAAGCGCTCGCTGGCAAGGTCAAGGTGCTGCCTGTGCGTGCCCAATCCACTCGCCCCCTTTCAGCACAACCCCGTCACGCAGCACATTCATTATAAAGCGGTCATTTTCCGCGATGCGCTCGTGGAATTCCTTTTCCCCCATCATTGCAGGGGAATATGTGATGCCGGTCGTTTCGGATAGGCCATTGAATTCGGAGTGCGCTTTATCCACGATCGATTTCTCCTTGTTTTTAGTGATCAGCAGGACATCGATGTCTGAAAAATGGTTGCCTTCATCCCTAGCCCTCGAGCCAAAGGCTATAGCCGCCCTGATTTTCCTGCTGGAGATCACTTTGGCGCTCCTTGCCCTTCCAATCAGGTGCTCATTGTACCTTGATGCCTTGCTGAACATGCCCTGCAGCTCCGGGAGCAGGTAAAACCTGCTATTAATCTGGACAATCTTGTTCCTGCCGTGTGTCTGGGTTGATGCAAGGCCGCTCTCTTCCCAGTCCTTCACGATAAGTGACACGGTTGACTTGGGTACTGAGCACAATCTGGAGAGGTCGGATACGGAAAATGGCCCGGAGCGCTCAAGGAGCATGGACAGAACTGCTATTTTGGATTTTGAGTCAACGAGCTTTTCCAGCAGGCGCATGGCAATCACTGTGCATTTTATTGTACATATGTCCAATGTATTGAACATTTTAAAAATGGCATGGAAGCCTGTTTCATCAGGCGCCAAGCTACGCTTTTGCGTTAAGCAACCCTTTTTTAAGTAATCGCACCCCTTTGCAGTTATGAAGGGCGGCGACATTGAATTTGCGCTTCTTATAGCATCAAGGGCAGGGCTAACCTCGGCACTTTCAACTTCCACGGCCGCCCTTGCGCAGAAAACCGGCTTTTCGCAGCAATCTGTTTCCCGCAGGCTGCGCGAAATGGAATCTGCAGGGCTCATAGAGCGCAAGGCCTCGACAAGCGGGATTGAAGTAAAGCTTACGCAAAAGGGGCGAAGGGAGCTTGAAATCCTCTACGCGCAGCTCAGGGGCATCTTTTCAAAGCCTGCTGCAGGGCATTGCCTGAAAGGAAAGCTCATTGATGGCCTTGGGGAGGGCACATACTACACTTCGCAGCAGGGCTACCGCTCGCAGTTCCGCTCATTGCTTGGGGCGGATGTGTACCCCGGCACCCTCAACCTTGAAGTAAACCCTGCCGAGCGCGACGCATTCACCTCATCTTTGCCCGTGCAGGTGAAGGGATTCAGGACTGCGGAGAGGAGCTTTGGCGGCATTGACTGCTGGCCATGCACGCTGAATAGGAAGGCCGAGTGCTTTGCGATACTCCCCCACCGCACAAACCATCCTGCAAACATCATTGAAATAATTGCGGAAATGAACCTGCGCAAAAAGCTCGGGATAAAGAACGGGGATATTGTGGAGGTCGAGCCAAGGTGAGTGGGCAGAAAAATGCGGCCAAAAAAATAGCGCTTGTCGACACGATGTTTTCGCGCGGTGACATGGGAAAAATTGCGCTGCAAACCATGGAAAGGGAAGCGAAAGTGAACAGATGGGAAATACTCATTGTGAAAAAGACAGTGCCTGGGGTAAAGGACATCCCTGTAGCGATGCTCCGGCTCCTTGAGCAGGGATGCTGCGCAGGGATAGCCCTTGGAATGCCGGGGAAAATGCCGATTGACAAGCAGTGCTCGCACGAAGCCTCTTTGGGAATAGCGCAGGTGCAGCTCATGACGCGCAAAAGCGTGCTTGAGGTCTTTGTGCATGAGGATGAGGGGGAAAATGACGCCGGGCTTGCGCAAATTATGAGGGACCGTGCATCAAAGCACGCGCTCAACCTTTTATGGATGCTTTTTGCACCGCAGGAACTTTCAAAAAGGGCAGGAAGCGGGGAGAGGCAGGGCAAGGAGAATGCAAAAAAGCTGGATTTGTAAATTGGGCCATTTTGCAATTTGGGCATCGGAAAAATGTTGTGGTGGATGGGGACGGGTTATGTTGAAGATCGGCATTGTGGTTTCTGATTTCCATAAGGGAATTTCTGCCAATATGCTAAAGTTCGCCAAGCAGGCTGCAGAGGAAAACAACCTTGAAGTTGCCGTTGTGGTGAAGGTCCCGGGTGCGTTCGACATCCCGTTGCCGCTCAAAAGGATGCTCGCCCGCGATGATATCGATGGGGCTGTTGTATTGGGCGCGGTTGTGCAGGGCGAAACTTCCCATGATGAAATAGTGGCATACACGGCAGCCGAAAAAATCTGCCAGCTCTCGTTGCTGTCCGGCAAGCCTGTTGGTTATGGCATCAGCGGCCCGCGCATGAGCATCAGGCAGGCAAAGGAGAGGGAAAAGGGCTTTGCGGTGCGCGCGGTGGAAGCTGTAAGAAGGATGCTTGATGCCAACTTGGGCAAGTAGTATTACACGGAATTGAATTCCGCATCCTTTTTTTATTCCATTCCCAACTAGCCCTATTTATGCAGGAAAGTCTGTCCGGGAATTTGCTCGCTGAACTCAGGCAGCTCGAGCTGCAGCCGGTTTCCTTGCAGATCAGGCGCCGCTACCATGAATTCAGGTCATTTTCCCTCAAAAGCGAGGAAGAATGGTTTTGCGAGCTTTGCTTTTGCATCCTGACTGCAAACTCGAGCGCGCAGATGGGGATGAAAGTGCAGGATGCCTTGGGATTTGAAGGGTTTTACCGCCTGCCTGAGAGGAAGCTGAGCATGGAACTGCAAAAACTGGGCTATCGCTTCTACAACAAGCGCGCGCACTACATAGTAAAAGCAAGGAAGCACTTGGGGATAAAGGGAAAGCTTTCCGATTTTGCAGATGACCGCAGGAAAAGGGATTATTTATTTGAAAATGTGCTTGGCCTTGGGATGAAGGAATCCTCGCATTTTTTGCGCAACACGGGCCATGATAATGTGGCAATCTTGGACAGGCACATCCTTGCCACGATGCATGAAGGAGGCCTGATTCCGGCTCTGCCAAAGCATCTCACGAAAAAAAACTACCTTGAATTTGAATCGATTCTGGATCATGTTGCGCAAAAAGCCCGCATGAACCACTCGCTGCTCGACCTATACCTTTGGTATATGCGGACGGGGAAGGTGCTTAAGTGAGTGCGAGCCAAGTCCATACGCAGTATGGCCTATCGTTCCCAACCGCCCCAAACGGTTGTTTTTCATCCAGTAACTATTATATGGGTGCTTTTTGTCAGTATTACAAAGGGTGTGTTGTTTGCAAAGGCTATTTTTTGTTTGTGAAAAAGCAGAGCACGCCAGCCCTAATATGATGATAGCATTCACGGAGTATCTGCAGCAAAAAAATCTGAGGCGTGAGTTTAATGTTAGCTGCCTTGGCACTGCAAAAAATGATTTGAAAGCCAAAGTATCTCCTGATGACATCGTAGTCAGTATTCCCCAGCTTAAAGGTATTGTGGAAAGGGCTTTTGCCGAAAAACAAATTGAGCCGAAGATGCTGCTTTTTGTGCCATTTTTCCGGATTCCGAAATCAACAGAGCTGGAAATTTTCAGGCGGGAATTTTCAGAAGACAATCTGATAAAATGGGGTGATGCGCTACTGGAAAAAATAAGGGGCTTTCGCATTCCTCAAATGCCTAGAAAAAAACCGCGCAGCCTTAAGAGACAGATGAGAAGAATTCGCCGTCTCCCATGACTATCCAATAAATCCCAAAATCTACTTCCCCTTCATCCTCCGCGTTTCCTTGAAATAGCCCCATGCGTCATTCNNTGTTGAGTACCTTGTTCCCGTAGTATTTTGTCTCATGTTTCAGTTCGGCGCACACATCCACGAGGTTTGCAGGCACGCGCCTCGGGCTTGTGGAAACCAGGTTGACCTTGACCTTGTTGTCATGCACTTCCTTTGAATTGAGCAGCCTTGTGAGGCCGTCATAATAAATGTCATAGAGCCTTGCAAGCTCTTTCGGGTTCCTTTTGAAATTCTCTTCCGAAAGGCCATATATGCTCAGTTCGCGCACCTCGCTATTTGAAAGCGCCCAGTTCACAAGGAGCTGCATCTTCTCCGCGCCGCGCTTGTGCCCATCGCTTGGGGGCAGGCAGTTTGATGCCGCCCATCTCCTGTTGCCATCAGGGATTACCCCCATATGGTATTTGCAGACAGTTTCCATACAGTTAAATACCAACATATAAACATTTAAAAGCGGATTCATTTCCAATGGAAAAACCTGCCAATTCCCCTTTGCCCTACCACCCATAGCACTTTGCCTGGCTGTATTCGAATGCGTGCATTGCGCTGGCAAAGCCGCGGGAATAGAGGGATGGATTGTGCAGGAGGACTTTTAGGCCAAAGAGCGTTTTTTGCATCCTGCCAAAATCATCAAAGTTGCGCGGAAAGCTTTTGCCTATGAAATTGAGCTCATCATCGCTAAACCCATATAATGCATCCTTGCCCTTCACGATTTTTTCATAAGGGGGAAATTCGCCCTTCCATTTCTGCTCATAGGGCGTGAAAGCTTCACGCGTAAAGTTTTCTCCATCTACCGCAGCCTTTGCAACCTGCGCGGCCATTTCGCCGCTTTTCAGTCCAAGGTGCGACCCCCCCTCAAAGAGCGGGGACGTGAAGCCTGCTGCATCGCCAATGATCATGAGCCCCTCATCAAAAGTCCTTTTGAGAGGCCCCGAGCATGGAATAAGGCCGCCAAATGTTTTCACTTTCTCCTTGCCCTTCCAGCCCATCTTCTCGACAAACAAATCGGTATTTTTCTTGGCGCAGTTTGTATCGGTTGTCACAAGGCCCACGTTTGCCCTGCCGTCTTTTTTCGGGATCATCCACAAATACCCGTGCTTTGCAAACCGGGGCCAGAGGTAAAAATCAAGGTAGCCGTCGCGGGGAATGTCACGGAGCTCATATTGTATCCCTGTAACTGTCCTGAACCTTTCATTGAGGCCAAGCTTGCGTGATACAACGCTCGCAACCCCTGACGCATCAATCAAAATTTTGGATTTTACAATGCCCTGTGTGGTTTTGAGCTCCCACAGCCCGCCTTTCCTCTGCAACTCCTCAAGCCTTGCCGGGAGTTTCAGCTGCGCCCCCGCTTCAACCGCCTGCTGCGAGAGCCACTGCTCGAAAAGATGTTTTTCAAGCACATAGCCATCCTCGTTGAGTGCTGACGATGTACCGTCAGGAAACACCACCCGCACGCCCTTTACATGTTCTGAAACCACTTCCTCAGGAAGCTTTACCCCTGTGTTTTTTGTGGCATAAATGCTCAGGCACTCCCCGCAGTGCACAGGCTCGCCAACTTTTGCGTGCTCTTCAATAATGAGGGTTTTGAGCCCGTTTCGCGAGCAATGCAGGCCTGCTGATCCCCCTGCAGGCCCTGCGCCCACAACAACCACATCAAAAGTTTCATCCATTGCACTTGCACCCTGCATCGTAGCCCGTTTTCTTGGTTAAAAAGTAATTATTAATTAATGATTTAAAGGTAAGTTAGCGTTTTTTTTGGTGTTATCCACCCCTATTTTAAAGGTTTGAACCCTTTTTAGATTGTATGAGGATACCGCGAATAAAAGACATCCGCTCAAAACTGGGGGCGGCAAAGCTTTTGGGGATTGTGGTGAAAAATTCCCTTACCTTCAAGATCAGGCACCGTGCTTTGGGGAGATACAGGCGCACGGAATTTGACACCATAATAGTTGACATGGATGGCACCATCTACAAGACCGATGCGAACCTTGAAGCGCTCATGCTGGCATACCCTGAAGTGATGGACAGCGGCAAGACTTCGGGCGAGGAGCTTTACGATTCCATCCTTGCGCGCATCGCAGGCGGCGAGTATAGCATCGAGCGCGCGATAATTGAGGGCAACAAGTTCTTGATGGCAAGACAGTTCGGCAGGCAGCACTTTTTCAAGGTGCTTGATGCAGTAAGGCCTACACTTCGAAAGCCCCTGATAAATGCATTGAAGGAAATAAAGGCGAGCGGCAAGACCATAGTGCTCGCGACCCTTTCCTCAAGGGACTTTGGGGAAATACTCAATGCCTACCTCAAGCGCAAATACAATTTCGAATTTGACTGCATTGCAGGCACCAAGCTCTCATTTAGCCAGAATGGGGAGATATCAGGGCTTTTGAGCATCTGCGGCACAAAGGACTTTGAAATAGAAGGCATACATGTAAAGACCAAGCTCACCGCCCTAAAGGAGGCGCTCGAAGAAAAAGGGAAGCAGTTTGACATGAAAAAGGCGGTCCTGATAACGGACAGCTATGCAGACATTGACATTGCAAAAATGCTTGTCACAATCCTCATAAAGCCCTCAAACCCGACAGCGGCGCAGAAGGTCTCGCACAGGCTCCGGTTGGCAGACTACATACTGCCCGATAACTCCGACCTTGACATCAATTTGCAATCAATAGTGCTCGGCGCTGAAAAGGAAGAGGGCGCAAGCGCGGTTACTTAAAAATTTTTAAATTACTTCTGGCGTTTTGGGGCAATAAAATTAATTGGGTCTGGTTCAAAGAGTTATCCTCTCAACCTCGACCCCCGCTTCCCTTAGCATT